>NZ_JBIVHR010000035.1:49579-56239 GCF_044749305.1 Pseudomonas sp. NPDC089534
CACGGGATTGTGACTCCCGTTGTCGTGGGTTCGATCCCCATCGTCCACCCCATATTCAAAAGGCGCCAGATTTAACGGTCTGGCGCCTTTGCTTTAACCGCTTCAAGTCGCGGATGTGGTGGAATTGGTAGACACACTGGATTTAGGTTCCAGCGCCGCGAGGCGTAAGAGTTCGAGTCTCTTCATCCGCACCAATCAAGGCTTCATTCATGCCGCTGGCCTGATTGAGGTCTCGCAAAGAAGCTGAAAGGCTTTTTTGACACGCAATATGGTGGGCGTAGCTCAGTTGGTAGAGCACGGGATTGTGACTCCCGTTGTCGTGGGTTCGATCCCCATCGTCCACCCCATATTTCGAAAGGCGCCAGATTTAACAGTCTGGCGCCTTTTTTGTTTCAGCGGTCCGCGTCCGGGGCCGGCTGTCAGGGAGATGATGGACGACCGCTTCTATATATAGAATGGTCGGCACACAACCCTGACGGGATTGACTGTATTCGCCTGCGGGGCGCGATGCATCCGTGCATCCGCACCGGTAAATTGCCTGCTGCGTTTCCACCTGTTTTCAGTAGGGTGACTTCTTGAGTTTGACCCACTAGAATGCATGCCCTTGATTCTGGGGTCGGAAACGGCCGGCCAACGTCTGTGCAACGAGGAATATCCATGCAAGTTTCTGTTGAAAATACTACTGCTCTTGAGCGCCGCATGAGCGTCACCGTGCCGGCCGAGCGCATCGAGAGCCAGGTCAACAAGCGTCTGCAGCAGACTGCCCAAAAGGCCAAGATTGCTGGCTTCCGTCCAGGCAAAGTGCCGATGAGCGAAATCAAGCGCCGTTTCGGTGCCGACGCTCGTCAGGAAGCGGTGGGCGACGTGATCCAGTCCTCCTTCTACGAAGCGGTGGTCGAGCAGAAGCTGAACCCAGCCGGTTCGCCTTCGATCGAGCCGAAATCCCTGGAAGCCGGCAAGGACCTGGAATACGTTGCCGTATTCGAAGTGTTCCCTGAGTTCACCGTCGCCGGTTTCGACGGCATCACCGTCGAGCGCCTGAGCGCCGACGTGGCTGACGCCGACCTGGACAAGATGCTGGACATCCTGCGCAAGCAGAACACCCGTTTCGAAGTGGCCGAGCGCGCTGCCCAGAACGAAGACCAGCTGAACATCGATTTCGTCGGCAAGGTCGACGGCGAAGCGTTCGCCGGCGGTTCCGCCAAGGGCACCCAGCTGGTGCTGGGTTCCGGCCGCATGATCCCTGGCTTCGAAGAAGGCCTGGTCGGCGCCAAGGCCGGTGAAGAGCGCGTTCTGAACCTGACCTTCCCTGAGGACTATCAGAACCTGGACCTGGCCGGCAAGACCGCCGAGTTCACCGTGACCGTGAACACCGTATCCGAGCCGAAGCTGCCTGAGCTGAACGAAGAGTTCTTCGCCCAGTTCGGCATCAAGGAATCGGGTCTGGACGGTTTCCGCACCGAAGTTCGCAAGAACATGGAGCGCGAACTGCGTCAGGCGATCAAGTCCAAGGTGAAGAACCAGGTCATGGACGGTCTGCTGGCCACCAACCCGATCGAAGTGCCGAAGGCGCTGCTGTCCAACGAAGTCGACCGTCTGCGCGTGCAGGCCGTTCAACAGTTCGGCGGCAACATCAAGCCTGACCAACTGCCGGCCGAGCTGTTCGAAGAGCAAGCCAAGCGCCGTGTGGTGCTGGGCCTGATCGTGGCTGAAGTGGTCAAGCAGAACGACCTCAAGCCTGACGAAGCGCGCGTTCGCGAAATGATCCAGGAAATGGCTTCGGCTTACCAAGAGCCAGAGCAAGTAGTGTCCTGGTACTACAAGAACGAGCAGCAACTGAACGAAGTCCGTTCGGTTGTGCTGGAAGAACAAGTTGTGGATACTGTTCTGCAGAAAGCTAGCGTGACCGACAAATCGGTCTCTTACGAAGAAGCGGTCAAGCCGGTAGAAGCTCCAAAAGCCGACTGATTGTTCCTGCGTTAAGAAGTACACACATAAGCCAGCCTTCGCGCTGGCTTATGTGCATTCAAGACATAACTATTTGGGAGTGACTGCAGAGCATGTTCCGAAATTCTTATATTCAGCAGAACTCTGATGTCCAGGCCGCCGGCGGCCTGGTCCCGATGGTTGTCGAGCAATCCGCTCGCGGCGAGCGCGCCTATGACATCTACTCGCGTCTTCTCAAGGAGCGGGTGATCTTCCTGGTGGGTCCTGTCGAAGACTACATGGCCAACCTGATCTGCGCGCAACTGCTGTTCCTTGAGGCGGAAAACCCGGACAAGGACATCCATCTCTATATCAACTCGCCGGGCGGTTCGGTGACTGCGGGCATGTCGATCTACGACACCATGCAGTTCATCAAGCCTAACGTGTCGACGACCTGCATCGGTCAGGCGTGCAGCATGGGCGCTTTCCTGCTGACGGCCGGCGCACCGGGCAAGCGTTACTGCCTGCCGAACTCGCGCGTGATGATTCACCAGCCGCTGGGCGGTTTCCAGGGCCAGGCCTCGGACATCGAGATCCATGCCAAGGAAATCCTGTTCATCCGCGAGCGCCTCAACACGCTGATGGCCAAGCACAGCGGGCGCACGCTCGAGGAAATCGAGCGCGACACCAACCGCGACAACTTCATGAGCGCCCACGCAGCGCGCGAGTACGGCTTGATCGATGAAGTGATCGAGCAGCGTCCCGCTTAAAACAAGCAGCCCGAAAACAAGGCAGGTCGGCAGGTCCGATCACCGGCGGGCTTGAAAAAGCCCGCAATAGCCTTCATCTTGTGTTGCAAGCCTATCGGATTTGGATCGATCGAATGACTGACACCCGCAACGGCGAGGACAACGGCAAGCTGCTTTATTGCTCCTTCTGTGGCAAAAGCCAGCATGAAGTACGCAAATTGATTGCCGGCCCCTCGGTCTTTATCTGCGACGAGTGCGTCGACCTGTGCAATGACATCATCCGCGAGGAGGTGCAGGAGGCACAGGCCGAAAGCAGCGTGCATAAACTGCCTTCGCCCAAAGAAATCAGCGGCATCCTTGATCAGTACGTGATCGGTCAGGAGCGTGCCAAGAAGGTTCTGGCGGTAGCGGTGTACAACCACTACAAGCGTCTGAACCAGCGTGACAAGAAAAGTGACGATGTCGAGCTCGGCAAGAGCAACATCCTGCTGATCGGCCCGACCGGTTCGGGCAAGACCCTGCTGGCCGAAACCCTGGCCCGCTTGCTGAACGTTCCGTTCACCATCGCCGACGCAACCACCCTCACCGAGGCGGGTTACGTGGGTGAGGACGTCGAGAACATCATTCAGAAGCTGCTGCAGAAGTGCGACTACGATGTGGAAAAGGCCCAGATGGGCATTGTCTACATCGACGAAATCGACAAGATCTCGCGCAAGTCCGACAACCCGTCGATCACCCGCGACGTGTCCGGCGAAGGCGTGCAGCAGGCCTTGCTCAAGCTGATCGAAGGCACCGTTGCCTCCGTTCCGCCGCAAGGTGGCCGCAAGCATCCGCAGCAGGAATTCCTGCAGGTCGACACCCGCAACATCCTGTTCATCTGCGGCGGTGCGTTCTCTGGCCTGGAAAAGGTCATCCAGAACCGCTCCACCAAGGGCGGCATCGGCTTCAACGCCGAAGTGCGCAGCAAGGAAGAGGGCAAGAAGGTCGGTGAATCCCTGCGTGAAGTCGAGCCTGACGATCTGGTCAAGTTCGGTCTGATCCCGGAATTCGTCGGTCGTCTGCCGGTGCTGGCGACGCTGGACGAGCTGGACGAGGCTGCGCTGATGCAGATCCTCACCGAACCGAAGAACGCGTTGACCAAGCAGTATGCCAAGCTGTTCGAGATGGAAGGCGTGGATCTGGAGTTCCGCTCCGATGCGCTGAAGTCCGTCGCCAAGCGTGCCCTGGAGCGCAAGACCGGCGCCCGCGGCCTGCGTTCGATCCTCGAAGGCGTGCTGCTCGACACGATGTACGAAATCCCGTCGCAGTCCGACGTGAGTAAAGTCGTGATCGACGAAAGCGTCATAGAAGGCAAGTCCAAGCCACTGTACATCTACGAGAACAGTGAGCCGACCGCCAAGGCAGCGCCGGACGCGTAAGCGTCCACATTGCCGGAATCAGGAAGGGGCCTTCGGGCCCCTTTGCTTTTTCAGGAACCGGCTGTCCGGCGCAAGCGGGCCGGGCCGCTTCCGACGCACCCAATCCATGCATGCGCACGCGTAAGTCGTGATTTTTCAAGCCGATCCTTTATCCGCTTGTATTTTTCGAAAGCAGCCCCCATCTTGGTTTCAAGCTTACTTCCATCCTATTACGGCCTTCAGGCCGACGCAGAGGCGAAATCATGAAGACAACCATCGAATTGCCTCTCCTGCCATTGCGTGATGTCGTGGTCTATCCGCACATGGTTATCCCGCTGTTCGTGGGGCGCGAGAAGTCCATCGAAGCCCTCGAGGCAGCGATGGCGGGCGACAAGCAGATTCTGCTGCTGGCCCAGAGAAACCCGGCCGATGACGATCCCGGCGAAGAGGCTCTCTATCGCGTAGGCACCATCGCCACTGTTCTGCAACTGCTCAAGCTGCCTGACGGCACCGTCAAAGTGCTGGTTGAAGGCGAGCAGCGCGGCACTGTCGAGCGTTTCAGCGAGGTCGACGGCCACTGCCGCGCCGAAGTGTCGCTCATCGAGGAAACCGACGCCGCCGAGCGCGAATCCGAAGTGTTCGTGCGCAGCCTGCTGTCGCAGTTCGAACAATATGTGCAGCTGGGCAAGAAGGTTCCGGCTGAAGTCCTGTCGTCGCTCAACAGCATCGATGAGCCTGGCCGCCTGGTGGACACCATGGCCGCGCACATGGCGCTCAAGATCGAGCAGAAGCAGGAGATTCTCGAGATCGTCGACCTGTCGGCCCGGGTCGAGCACGTACTGGCGCTGCTGGATGCCGAAATCGACCTGCTGCAGGTCGAAAAGCGCATCCGTGGCCGGGTCAAGAAACAAATGGAGCGCAGTCAGCGCGAGTACTACCTGAATGAGCAAATGAAGGCCATTCAGAAAGAGCTCGGCGACAGCGACGAAGGTCACAACGAAGTCGAAGACCTGAAGAAGCGTATCGATGCCGCCGGCCTGCCGAAAGACGCCCTGGCCAAGGCGACCGCCGAGCTGAACAAGCTCAAACAGATGTCGCCGATGTCCGCCGAGGCCACCGTGGTGCGTTCGTACATCGACTGGCTGGTGCAGGTGCCGTGGAAGGCCCAGAGCAAGGTGCGCCTGGATCTGGCCCGCGCCGAAGACATTCTCGATGCCGACCACTACGGCCTCGAAGAGGTCAAGGAGCGCATCCTCGAGTACCTCGCCGTACAGAAACGCGTGAAGAAAATCCGTGGCCCGGTGCTGTGCCTGGTCGGTCCTCCGGGCGTGGGCAAGACCTCGCTGGCGGAGTCGATCGCCCACGCCACCAACCGCAAGTTCGTGCGCATGGCCCTGGGCGGTGTGCGTGACGAGGCGGAAATCCGTGGTCACCGTCGGACCTACATCGGTTCGATGCCAGGAAGATTGATTCAAAAGATGACAAAGGTGGGCGTGCGCAACCCGCTGTTCCTGCTCGACGAAATCGACAAGATGGGCAGCGACATGCGCGGCGACCCGGCGTCGGCGTTGCTGGAAGTGCTCGATCCGGAGCAGAACCACAACTTCAACGATCACTACCTGGAAGTCGACTACGACCTCTCCGACGTGATGTTCCTGTGCACCTCGAACTCGATGAACATCCCGCCGGCGCTGCTGGATCGGATGGAAGTGATCCGTCTGCCGGGCTACACCGAGGACGAGAAGATCAACATCGCGGTCAAGTACCTGTCGCCGAAGCAGATCCAGGCCAACGGCCTGAAGAAGGGCGAGCTGGAATTCGACGAGGAGGCGATCCGCGACATCATCCGTTACTACACCCGCGAAGCCGGTGTGCGCGGTCTCGAGCGCCAGATCGCCAAGGTCTGCCGCAAGGCGGTCAAGGAGCACGCGCTGGAAAAACGCTTCTCGGTGAAAGTGACAGCTGACCTGCTGGAACATTTCCTGGGCGTGCGCAAGTTCCGCTACGGTCTGGCCGAGCAACAGGATCAGATCGGACAGGTGACCGGCCTGGCCTGGACTCAGGTCGGCGGCGAACTGCTGACCATCGAAGCCGCTGTCGTGCCGGGCAAGGGGCAACTGATCAAGACCGGTTCGCTGGGCGATGTCATGGTCGAATCGATCACCGCGGCGCAAACCGTTGTGCGCAGCCGCGCCAAGAGCCTGGGCATTCCGCTGGACTTCCACGAGAAGCGCGACACCCATATCCACATGCCGGAAGGGGCGACCCCGAAAGACGGCCCGAGCGCCGGTGTAGGCATGTGCACCGCCCTGGTGTCGGCTTTGACGGGCATTCCTGTGCGTGCCGATGTCGCCATGACCGGCGAGATCACCCTGCGCGGCCAGGTGCTGGCCATCGGCGGCCTGAAGGAGAAACTGCTGGCGGCCCACCGCGGCGGAATCAAGATCGTCATTATCCCGGAAGAGAACGTGCGCGATCTGAAGGAAATTCCGGACAATATCAAGCAGGATCTGCAGATCAAACCGGTTAAATGGATTGACGAAGTCCTGCAAATTGCGCTGCAATACGCGCCGGAGCCCTTGCCGGAT
>NZ_JBIVHR010000036.1:0-353 GCF_044749305.1 Pseudomonas sp. NPDC089534
TGCAGCCCGCCCATGGCGCCCATGACGGCACCGTAGTCCACGGACTTGTCGCCGCGGATGAAGACCTGGGTGTGCTTGCCGCCTTCGTTGCCGGCACGGATGATCTTGGTCACCGCATCCGTCATCTGCGGCAGGGTCATGGCGCGGTCCTGCTGCTTCTCGGTGTCCACTTCGCTGCCCAGGTTCCAGTAGTAGGTCTTGTCGGCCTTGATGGAAATGGTCAGCACCTGGGTGTTGTTGTCCTGCGGCAAGGCATCGCTGGATACCTTCGGCAGATCCACCTTCACGCCCTGATTGAGCATCGGCGCAGTCACCATGAAGATGACCAGCAGCACCGCCGCGCCGTTGGTGGC
>NZ_JBIVHR010000036.1:363-55835 GCF_044749305.1 Pseudomonas sp. NPDC089534
GCACCAGCATCACGTCGATGTAAGGCACCACGTTCATCTCGGCGACCGGCTTGCGCTTGTGTCGGGCTCGAGTGATTAAAGCCATTGGGATTTACCTGCTCAGTCTTCGCTGGTGTGCACTTTGCGGTGCAGGATCGCCTGGAACTCGTCGGCGAAGGTGTAGTAGCGGCCCAGCAAGGTTTCGCTGCGGGCGGAGAAGCGGTTGTACGCAATGACCGCCGGGATCGCGGCGAACAGGCCGATCGCGGTGGCGACCAGGGCTTCGGCGATGCCGGGTGCCACGGTGGCGAGGGTCGCCTGCTGGGCGCTGGCCAGGCCGCGGAAGGAGTTCATGATCCCCCAGACCGTACCGAACAGGCCGATGTACGGGCTGACGGAACCGACGGTGGCGAGGAACGGCAGGCTCTGCTCCAGTTTCTCTTCTTCACGGGAGATGGCGACGCGCATGGCACGGGCCACGCCTTCCATCACCGCCTCAGGGTCGACGCCCGGCTGCTGGCGCAGGCGGGAGAATTCCTTGAAGCCGGCACGGAAGATCTGCTCCACGCCCGAGTCCGGGTCCGGGTTGCTGCCGGCCTGGCGGTACAGCTTGGACAGGTCGATGCCCGACCAGAAACGCTCCTCGAAGGTCTCCAGGGCGCGTCGACCGGCGCGCAGCAGGTTGCTGCGCTGAAAGATCATGATCCAAGAAGTCACCGATGCGGCCACCAGGGTCAACATTACCAACTGCACCACGATGCTGGCATTGCTGACCAGGCTCCACATGGAGGAATGGTCGACGACGTTAGCTTCCACGCTTTATCTCCTGCTTTGAGTGTGTACCCGTGCCGACCGCGTCGGCGAAGGCCGCACGCAGGTCATCGGGAAGGGCCCGGGGTTTCAAACTGTTAGTGCGCACACAGGCCACCAGAAACTGCCCCTCGCAGAGCAGTGCATTATCCGTCGCCCGCCTGACTTGCTGTCTGAAGCGCAGGCTGGCACGGTTCAATTCGACTACATCAGCGCTTACCAGAAGCTCGTCGTCCAGTCGCGCCGGCGCGTGGTAGCGCGCTTCGCTGGAATGCACGACGAACAACAGGTCCTCCCCCGCCAGCGCCGACTGGGCGAAGCCCAGCGTCCGGAGCCGCTCGGTTCGAGCCCGTTCCATAAACTTGAGGTAATTAACGTAATACACGATGCCGCCGGCATCGGTGTCCTCGTAATAAACGCGACAACGATGTGCGAACGGCTCAAGCCCGTTTTGCGCGCGCATACTCTAGTGGTTACTCCTCGGGTTGCCAATCGGGACAGGCAACTGTTTTTCGTTGACCGGCGGCTTTACCGCGAAAGTACCGTCCTCGGACAGCGCAAACGCGGAATAAATCGCCACACGATGTGTATCAATCGTCCAGCGCATCGAGAAACTCGTCTGCCACGGGGGTTTCGCCCATCCGCGCCGGAATGTTCAGGCCGAAGTGCAGGTACGCATGCCGGGTCACTACCCTGCCCCGCGGCGTGCGCATGATGTAGCCCTGCTGGATCAGGTAAGGCTCCAGCACGTCCTCGATGGTGTGGCGCTCCTCGCTGATGGCCGCCGCCAGGCTGTCGATCCCGACCGGCCCGCCGTCGAACTTCTCGATCATGGTCAGCAGCAACCGCCGGTCCTGGTGGTCGAAACCATGCTCGTCGACATCCAGCAGGTTCAGCGCCAGGTCGGCGACGGGTTTGGTGATGTGCCCCTTGGCGCGCACTTCGGCGAAGTCCCGCACCCGGCGCAGCAGGCGGTTGGCGATCCGCGGCGTGCCGCGGGCCCGACGGGCCACCTCGAACGCGCCTTCCGGATCCAGCGGCAGACCCAGGATGCCGGCCGAGCGGCTGACGATGGTCGCCAGGTCCGCCGTGCTGTAGAACTCCAGGCGCTGCACGATGCCGAAGCGGTCGCGCAGCGGGTTGGTCAGCATGCCCGCCCGCGTGGTGGCGCCCACCAGGGTGAACGGCGGCAGGTCGAGCTTGATCGAACGCGCCGCCGGCCCTTCGCCGATCATGATGTCGAGCTGGAAGTCTTCCATGGCCGGGTACAGCACTTCCTCGACGATCGGCGACAGACGGTGGATTTCGTCGATGAACAGCACGTCGTGCGGCTCAAGGTTGGTCAACAGGGCCGCCAGGTCCCCCGGCCTTTCGAGCACAGGGCCGGAGGTGCTCTTGATCGACACGCCCATTTCCTGGGCGATGATGTTGGCCAGGGTGGTCTTGCCCAGCCCCGGCGGGCCGAAGATCAGCGTATGGTCCAGGGACTCGCTGCGCCCGCGCGCGGCCTGGATGAACAGCTCCATCTGCTCGCGCACGGTCGGCTGGCCGATGTAGTCGGCCAGGCTGACGGGGCGAATCGCCCGATCCTGGACTTCCTCGCGCTCACGCGGACTGTGCGTGGCGGCGATCAGACGATCAGCTTCAATCACTTAAATCATTCCCTTCAGGGCACGTCGGATCATGTCTTCGCTGCTCAAGCCTTTCTCCTTGATCGCGGAAATCGCCTTGCTCGCCTCCTGAGGCTTGTAGCCCAGGGAAATCAGCGCGCTGACCGCGTCGTTCTCGGCGTGATTGACCGGCGCCGGGCCGTCCGGCTGGTTCGGCACCAGCGCAAACATCGCCGGCACGGTCTCCCAGGCCTTGAAGCGGTCCTTGAGCTCGACCAGCAGGCGCTCGGCGGTCTTCTTGCCCACGCCCGGCACCTTGGTCAGGGCCGAGGCGTCCTGGGACTGCACGCAGCGGATCAGCTCGTCCACCTCCAGGCTCGACATCAGGGCCAGGGCCAGTTTCGGCCCGACACCATTGAGACGGATCAGCTCGCGGAAAAAGTCTCGCTCGCGCTTGCCGGCAAAGCCATAGAGTAACTGCGCGTCCTCGCGAACGACCAAATGGGTGTGCAAGGTCAGCGGTTCACCGACCGACGGCAGGCGATAAAGGGTGGTCATGGGCACTTCCAGCTCATACCCGAGGCCGTTTACATCCAGAATCAGGTGCGGCGGCTGCTTCTCAGCCAAGGTGCCGCGCAAGCGTCCAATCACGTTTCAGATCCTTGAGCGTTGGCCAGCCCATGGCTGGCGGGGGCCGGAACCGGGGAGGCGGGCCGACGGCCCGGGCGCTCGGCCCCCATTCCGGAAAATTGACTGCTGATGCTATCAGAGACGCAGGCGCCCGCCACGACTGCGTGCCGCCCCCAACCCGTGGGGCAGCAGGCTGGCACGGGTGTGCGCATGGCAAATGGCGATGGCCAGGGCGTCAGAGGCGTCGATCTGCGGCTTGCTGGTGAGCTTGAGCATGTGCATGACCATCATCTGCACCTGTTCCTTGTTCGCCGCACCGGTGCCGACCACCGCCTGCTTCACCTGGGTCGCCGTGTACTCGGCGATCTCCAGGCTTTCCTCGGCCCCGGCCACGATCGCCGCGCCCCGGGCCTGGCCCAGCTTCAGCGCCGAGTCGGCGTTGCGCGCCATGAACACCTTTTCGATGCCCATGGTCACGGGGCCGTAGGTCTGGATGATTTCCCGCACGCCGCGGTAGACGATCTGCAGACGTTCGTGCAGCTCGCCGCCCCCGGTGCGGATGCAGCCGGAGGCCACATAAACGCAGCCGCGTCCGGTGTCGCGGACCACGCCGTAACCGGTGATGCGCGAACCGGGGTCGATACCAAGGATTAAAGTCATAACGCCTGCGGGTTCGAAAAATCCACGAAATTCAAGATAACGCATTACGAATGCGGGAGCCGGCTTGCCGGCGATGGCGCTGTGTCAGACGACATCAATGCCTGATGTGCCGACGCCATCGCTGGCAAGCCAGCCCCCACAGGGTTCAATGCAGGACTTCAGTTGAGCTGGGCGGCCACGTCTTCCGGGATATCGGCGTTGGAATAGACGTTCTGCACATCGTCCAGATCCTCAAGCATGTCGATCAGCTTGAGCACCTTTTCCGCCCCTTCCAGGTCCAGCTCGGCGCTGGTGGTCGGCTGCATGACGATTTCCGCGTCATCGCCCTTGAAGCCGGCGGTTTCCAGCGCGTTCTTCACGGCATAGAACCCGGAGAACGAGGTGAACACCTCGATGGAACCGTCTTCATGGACGACGATGTCATCGGCATCGGCCTCCAGCGCCGCCTCGGTCAGGGCGTCCTCGTCGACGCCCGGCGCGAAGCTGATCTGGCCCTTGCGCTCGAACAGGTACGCCACCGAACCGTCGGTGCCGAGGTTGCCGCCGCACTTGCTGAACGCATGGCGCACGGCCGCTGCGGTGCGGTTGCGGTTGTCGGTCATGCACTCGACCATCACCGCCACGCCGCCCGGGCCGTAGCCTTCGTAGGTCAGCTCTTCGACGTTGTCGGCCTCGGTCGCGCCTGCGCCACGGGCGACGGCGCGGTCGATGATGTCGCGGCTCATGTTCGCGCCCAGGGCCTTGTCCAGGGCCAGGCGCAGGCGCGGGTTGGAGCCCGGGTCGCCGCCGCCCTGCTTGGCCGCCACGGTCAGCTCACGGATCCACTTGGTGAAGATCTTGCCCCGTTTGGCATCCTGGCGTTCTTTGCGGTGCTTGATGTTCGCCCACTTGGAATGACCTGCCATATCTCGCTCCGAATTCTCTTTGACACATTGCCCGCCCCGCGAAGCCGCGCCGGCCGGCAAACAAAAATTTCGACCTGTTTTCCAGTCCTTGCAGAATGAAAAAAGGCGCATCCGAAGATGCGCCTTCAGGCCCGTCTTACTCAGCCTTTGGCGTTTCGCGCAAACGGATGTGCAGCTCGCGCAGCGCCTTGGCGTCCACCAGGCCCGGCGCCTGCGTCATGACGCACGCCGCGCTCTGGGTTTTCGGGAAAGCGATCACTTCGCGGATCGACTGGGCGCCGGTCATCAGCATCACCAGACGGTCCAGGCCAAAGGCCAGGCCACCGTGCGGCGGCGCACCGTACTTCAGCGCGTCGAGCAGGAAGCCGAACTTCTCTTCCTGTTCCGCTTCGTTGATGCCCAGCAGGCGGAACACCGCCTGTTGCATTTCCTTGCGGTGGATACGGATCGAACCGCCACCCAGCTCGGTACCGTTCAGGACCATGTCGTAGGCACGGGACAGGGCGGTGGCCGGGTTGGCCTCCAGCTCTTCAGGCGTGCACTTCGGCGCGGTGAACGGGTGGTGCAGCGCAGTGAAGCTGCCGTCGTCGTTCTCTTCGAACATCGGGAAGTCGACGACCCACATCGGCGCCCACTCGCAGGTCAGCAGGTTCAGGTCGTGGCCGAGCTTGATGCGCAGCGCGCCCAGGGCTTCGCTGACGATCTTGGCCTTGTCGGCACCGAAGAACACGATGTCGCCATCGACCGCGCCGACGCGGTCGAGGATCACGTTCAGGTTGGCTTCAGGGATGTTCTTGACGATCGGCGACTGCAGGCCTTCGACACCGGCGGCGCGCTCGTTGACCTTGATGTACGCCAGGCCCTTGGCGCCGTAGATGCCGACGAACTTGGTGTAGTCGTCGATCTGCTTGCGCGGCATGCTCGCCCCGCCCGGTACGCGCAGCGCAGCGATACGGCATTTAGGATCGTTGGCCGGGCCGCTGAACACTTTGAATTCGACTTCTTTCAGCTGATCGGCAACGTCCACCAGTTCCAGCGGGATACGCAGGTCCGGCTTGTCGGAACCGTAGCGGCGCATGGCCTCTTCGAAGGTCATGTGCGGGAACTCGCCGAACTCCAGATCCAGCACTTCCTTGAACAGGGCGCGGATCATGCCTTCGGTCAGGCCCATGATGTCCTTTTCATCGAGGAAGCTGGTCTCGATGTCGATCTGGGTGAATTCCGGCTGACGGTCGGCACGCAGGTCTTCGTCGCGGAAGCACTTGGCGATCTGGTAGTAGCGGTCGAAGCCGGCCACCATCAGCAGCTGCTTGAACAGCTGCGGCGATTGCGGCAGCGCGAAGAACGAACCGGCGTGGGTACGGCTCGGCACCAGGTAGTCGCGGGCGCCTTCCGGCGTTGCGCGGGTCAGGATCGGCGTCTCGACGTCGAGGAAGCCGTTCCCGTCCAGGTAGCGGCGGATGCTGGTGGTCATGCGCGAACGCAGACGCAGCTTCTCGGCCATTTCCGGGCGGCGCAGGTCGATGAAGCGGTAGCGCAGGCGGGTCTCTTCGCCGACGTCGGAGTATTCGTTGAGCGGGAACGGCGGGGTTTCCGCCTCGTTCAGCACTTCCAGCTCGTAGCCCAGCACTTCGATCATGCCCGAAGCCATGTTCGCGTTGCCTGCGCCGGCCGGACGCAGACGCACCTTGCCGGTGATCTTGACCACATATTCGCTGCGCACGCGGTCAGCGGCGGCGAAGGTCTCGGCGCGGTCCGGATCGAAGACCACCTGGGCCAGGCCTTCACGATCACGGATATCGAGGAAGATCACCCCGCCGTGGTCGCGGCGACGGTGAACCCATCCGCAAAGGGTAACTTCCTGGCCTTCCAGGCTTTCGTTCAGTTGGCCGCAATAATGGCTGCGCATCATGGTAGTGGTTTCGCTTCTCGTAATTCGAAATTCGGTGGAGATCCTGTCGCACCCAAGCGGTGTGCAGACGTCGGAAACTCGTGCGTGTCGCTCGACCCAGGCCCTAAACCCTAGTCAGATTTGTCGCCACCGGCCAGGTTCTTCTTGGCGCCGGTCTTGAAATCGGTTTCGTACCAACCGCTGCCGCTGAGCCGGAAACCGGGCATGGACAGCAGCTTCTTGAGTTCCGGCGCCTGACAGGCAGGGCAGTCGACCAGCGGTGCCTCACTGATCTTTTGAATGGCTTCCAACTGATGACCACAGGAAGCACATTGGTAATCGTACATCGGCATGGGGGTGTCTCGGCGATCAGGTTGCCGCCGCATGCAGGGCCGTGCGGCGAAAGGGCGGGATTATAGCCATTAAATGCGGCCTGTGCAGCCGGAAGACTGCACAGGCCGGATCAGCGTTTCAACACGGCGGCGGCGCCGCGCCTGCCGGCGTCTTGAGCCCCTGCATCACGCACACCACCCGCACCAGCGCGCTGAAGTTCCTCACGCCTCCGTGGCGCAGGAGCACTTCGCGGTCCATATGGGACAGCAACGCACTGACGGAGCAGCCGTTGTCCTCGGCCATGCCGCCGAGAACGTTCCAGTAGACCTGTTCCAGCCTCAGGCAGGTCGAGAAGCCGTTCAGACGCACGGACCGGGACAACGGCCTGATCAATGCCATGTCGAGCCCGTCCTCGAACGGGTCGACCTTCAACTTTCCCCGCGGGCCGACCGTCCTGTCGCACCGCCTGTCTCCATCTGCCATATCGTTGACACTCCTTTGCCATCTCTACGTTTTGCCAGGGACATCTTCTGCCCCCTCATAAAAACGCAGCCGCAAAGTTATATCCAGATGACTAATTGACCGTCGACGTAGGATAAGCCAACGACTCAGGCCAGAAACCGGACAACGGCGCGAACGCCCGAGCGGAGCGTCCGCGCCGCCCGATCATGCCTCGAGCAGCGCCCGGAGCATCCACGCGGTCTTCTCATGCACCTGCATGCGCTGGGTCAGCAGGTCCGCCGTAGGCTCGTCGCTCACTTTGTCCAGCAGCGGGAAAATGCCGCGCGCGGTGCGGGTGACGGCCTCCTGGCCGGCGACCAACTGCCGGATCATGTCTTCGGCGCTCGGCACGCCCTCCTCTTCCTTGATGGAGGACAGCCGGGCGTAGGTCGAATAGGCGCCCGGCGCCGGGAAGCCCAGGGCCCGGATGCGCTCGGCGATGAGATCGACGGCCAGGGCCAGTTCGTTGTACTGCTCCTCGAACATCAGGTGCAGCGTGCGGAACATCGGGCCTGTGACGTTCCAGTGGAAATTGTGGGTCTTCAGATACAGCACGTAGGTGTCCGACAAAAGCCGGGACAACCCGTCGACGATGGATTTGCGGTCTTCTTCACTGATACCGATATCGATGGCCATGCTTACCCCCTAACGGCGATTGGATTCATCCAGCAGGTGCAGCCCCACTGTAGCAACCCAGGCAAGGCACCGCAGCCCCGCACGGCGGCCAGGGCTGCGGCAAAACGTCCGGCCCGCCGCCGTTGGCCGGGCCGGTTTGAGAAGCCGCAGGCTTTGCTGTTAAATAGGCAGTGTGTCGCTACGCCCCGTTTTCCGGGCGTTGCGCATAGGCTGATGCCGTGCGCGTGTCCAACGCCTCTTTATCGTTCCGAAGCGAACCGTGCGCCTTCAGCTCTTCCTTGTGAGCCGTCATAACGTGAGTCAATAAAAATGTTGAAAATCGTCCACCTGCTAATGGGCGCAGCAGCCTTGCTGCTGTCCTTCATACCTAGCCTGAGATCCGAAGCCGTTCCTTACCTGCAACAACCCGATGCCCTGTACCTGGCCTTCTTCGGCCTGCTGAACCTGGTGCTGGCCCCTGTCATCCCGCAATGGAGCAAAGGCCCTCGCCAACACCTGCAGAACCTGGCCAGCGCCCTGCTGCTGCTGACCGTCGTCCTGCAGACCCTGACGCTGATCGCGCCGATGCCGGTCATCGCCGGGCAACCGGCCGTGCTGTTCAGCCTGCTGATCGCCCTGGCCGCCGTGGCGCTGCACCTGGCCGTCAGCTTCCACAAGTCCTCGCCGGCCGCTGCGGCGCCGAGCTACGACATGAGCAACCGCGATACCGGCACGGTGAAGTGGTTCAACACGTCCAAGGGCTTCGGCTTCATCTCCCGGGACTCCGGCGACGATATCTTCGTGCACTTCCGGGCCATCCGCGGCGAAGGCCACCGCGTCCTGGTCGAAGGCCAGCGCGTGGAGTTCTCGGTGATGAACCGCGACAAGGGCCTGCAAGCCGAGGATGTGATCGCCGCCCTCCCGCGCCGCTGATCCAAAACCAAAAAAACCGCGGACAGCCTGGCTGTCCGCGGTTTTTTCATGCCTGCCGAACGTGAATGCCGACACTCAGTAATGGGGTGGCGGCGCATCCTCTTCGAAAGAGCCGATCTGGCCGACCAGTTCTTCCTGACGCTTGAGCAGGGCCGCCATCTGCAATTGCAGGCGCTCGACCACCCGTTGCTGCTCCACCAGCACATCGTTCAGCGCCTGGATGGTGTCGTCCTGAAACGCCAGGCGGCTTTCCAGATCGGTAACCCGTTGTTCAAGGCTCATGGCTCAGGCCTCCAGAAACGTGAATTCATCGCCCAGCACCAGGCGCAGCCGCTCGCGGATGGCCGCCACCTGCGCCGCCTCGTAAGGCTTGGCCGGGTGCTTGCCCCAGACCGGCGCCGGCCAGGCGGCGTCGTCACGCTTGCGCACGATCACATGCATGTGCAGTTGGCTGACGACATTGCCCAGCGTCGCGACATTGAGCTTGTCGGCATCGAACGAATCCTTGAGCACCTCGGCCAGGGCGGTGGTTTCCTGCCACAGCCGTTGCTGGTCGGCGACATCCAACTGAAACAACTCGCTGATATCTTCGCGGCGTGGCACCAGGATGAACCACGGATAGTTGGAGTCGTTGGACAGCAGCAAGCGGCAGAGCGGGAAGTCGCCGATCGTCAGGGTGTCCTGTTGAAGTCGTGAATCTAAAGCAAACACTGCGCGCACTCCCGGCTGATCACATTATTCAGCTTAGCGGCCCGTCCCGGGGGGCGGCGCGCCAAGCGACAGGACGGCAGCATACCTGCGAATGCCCGATCCTTCACGGCGAACGACACGGCATCCGGTGACGGCTGCGCTGCCCCGAGATGCGGCATTTGCGCTTTTTTTGCACCAGCAGGCGACGCGCAAGGCCACCGGGCGGCGGGTGAACGCAGCCGCGTTCAGGGCTGAACTGTATGAATCCGGTACAGCCTGAAAATTTTTTGCACCAAAACCGCACAGTGGGTCTACGCTCATTGCTTCGGGCATCCGCCGAATACTCACCGGCGGGGTGAACCGGTAACGTTTTTGGTTGTCGCGGGCCGAAACGGCCGTGGCAACACCATAGGACGAATGGCGTCAAGCCCGGTGAAACACGCGCTTGAACGCCCGTGTTTACAAGGTTTTCACAGCGACAGGCGGGCGTTTTGAAAAATATCCGCATCAGAAATGCGGTTTGTGCACGCTTGTTGCATTCGTACTCATATGGTCTATGGGCGCACCACGGGAAGTGGTTACCCCAAGGCCAAAAAAAACAGTGGCAGGGTTGCCCGATGGAGATTCAAGCGTTTTGCCAAGGGACTCTTTTTTACCGATGCTCAAGCCCTGTAAAACAGTGCTGAAGTTGCCAGTCCCATTGCATTCGGACTGTAAATTTGCGACATCTACGAAGCCAATTGCGACAGGGTCGTAAAGAAGCTGAAAGGTTGGATGCGCAAGTATCGCCAACATGGTCGGCGTGATATAAGTTTGCGCCGACACAAAAAGAAAGAGCCGCCCAGATAATAAAACCGGTGGGACGGCAGTACTCTTCTAAAACCAAAGGAGCAAATCACGATGCGCGTGATGAAGTGGAGCATGATCGCACTGGCAGTTGCTGCAGCAGCCAGTACTCAGCTGGCTACGGCCGCACCTTTTGTAAGTGACCAGTCTGAAGCCAAAGGCTTTGTTGAAGACGCCAAGTTCGACCTGTTGCTTCGCAACTACTACTACAACCGCAACAAGAAAGACGGTGCGGTGGACGACAAGGACTGGACCCAGGGCTTCCAGGCTCACTTCAGCTCCGGCTACACCCAAGGCACCGTGGGCGTGGGCGTTGAAGGCTGGGGTCAACTGGCGATCAAACTGGACGGCTCCGACAAGTACTCCGGTTCGGGCAACCTGAGCACCAACGCCCAGGGCGAGAACAACGACAGCCAAGGCAAAGCCGGCGCCGCCGTCAAGTTCCGCGTATCCAAGACCGAGCTGAAGATCGGCGACATGCAGCCAAGCACCGCTCCGGTGTTCGCTGTAGGCGGCTCCCGTATCCTTCACCAAACCGCCAGCGGTATCCAACTGCAGAGCAGCGAAGTCAAAGACCTGGATCTGGAAGCCGGTCACTTCTACTCCGCCACCAGCCAGGACCGCAACGCCCGTGACGGCGACCTGTGGGCCAACTACGCTGGCGTACGCGCCAAGAGCATCGACTACTTCGGCGGCAAGTACGGTATCACCGACAACCTGAGCGCATCGCTCTACGGCGCCAAGCTGGAAGACATCTGGAACCAGTACTACGCCAACGTGAACCTCACCACGCCGTTCGGTGGTGACACCTCGCTGAACACCGACTTCAACATCTACCGCACCACCGACACCGGTAGCGCGAACGCCGGCGAAATCAGCAACACCGCCTGGTCCCTGGCAACCGCCCTGTCCTTCCTGAAAGCCCACACCTTCACCATCGGCTTCCAGAAAGTGAACGGCGACACCCCGTTCGACTACATCGGCGTAGGCAAGAACAACCGCGGCGGCGACTCGATCTTCCTCGCCAACTCCATCCAGTACTCTGACTTCAACGCCCCTGGCGAGAAGTCCGTTCAGGCTCGCTATGACCTGAAAATGGCTGAGTACGGCGTTCCAGGCCTGAGCTTCATGGCCCGTTACGTCAAAGGTTGGGACATCGACGGCACCAACACTCCGGTCGGCAGCGCCTACACCGGTCTGTACGGCGAAGACGGCAAACACCACGAAACCAACGTGGAAGCCAAATACGTCGTTCAATCCGGCCCGGCCAAAGACCTGTCCTTCCGTATCCGTCAAGCCTGGCACCGTGCTAACGCTGACGAGGGCGAAGGTGATGTTGACGAGTTCCGCCTGATCGTAGACTACCCACTGTCGATCTTGTAATCGCAGCGGGTTAGTTCGCTACACAAAAAAAGGCCCATCTTGCGATGGGCCTTTTTTTATTTGCTGCGTTATTACATCTGCTGGCTCGACTTCAAGTTCGACAATTGACTAAAGAGTCAACGGAAGAACTGTCAATTCAATCACTGAACCGCCGATTCCTGAACCACGCGAATCACCCGTTGCGGAAACGGAATATCAATGCCGGCGGTCTTTAAACGGTCGCGGGACAGTTCATTAAACATGAACATCACATCCCAATAGTCTGCGGTCTTGACCCAGACGCGCAGGGAAACAGTGATCGAACTGTCGCCCAGGGTCGAAATAACCGCTTGCGGCGCAGGATCCTGCAACACGCGCTCATCTTTGGCCAACTCCAACAGCACCTGACGGGCCTTTTGCAGATCGGCTTCGTAATCGACGCCGACATCGAACACGACCTTGCGGGTCGGCTGACGGTTGGTGTTGGTGATGATGCCGTTCGACAGGTTGCCGTTGGGCACGATGATGGTCTTGTTGTCGCCGGTGCGCAGCACGGTGTGGAAAATCTGGATGCTGTCGACGGTGCCGGCCACGCCTTGGGCCTCGATCCAGTCACCGATGCGGAACGGACGGAACAGCAGGATCAGCACGCCGCCGGCGAAGTTCGCCAGGCTGCCCTGCAACGCCAGGCCGATGGCCAGGCCGGCCGCACCGATGGCCGCGACGAACGATGTGGTTTCGACGCCGATCATCGACGCCACGCTGACGATCAGCAGCACCTTGAGAATGATGTTCGCCAGGCTGCTGATGAAACCTTGCAGCGCCAGGTCGGCATTGCGCAGGGCCAGCAGGCCGCCGAGCTTCTGGGTGACCTTGTTGATCAGCCACCAACCGATGGCCAGGGTCACGACCGCCAGCAAGACGCGGCTGCCGTATTCCATGATCATCGGGATCCACGCCTGAGACACCTTGACGAGGTTATCCACCTCAGCATTCAAATCCATGTTCTATCTCCTGAATTTTCCGGCTACCCGGGCTATAAAAACCAGCGGCAGAAAGACCGGGCCGAAGGGCCGGATCATTTCTGCCGCTGCTTGGGCCTCGGACGCCTTAAACGCCGAGAGGTTCCACAATGATGGCTCAGTCGCGGAAGTTGTTGAACTGCAGCGGCATGCCGAATTCCTTGGCGCGCAGCGCCGCGATGGCTTCCTGCAGGTCATCGCGCTTCTTGCCGGTGACGCGCACCTGCTCGCCCTGGATGGCGGCCTGCACCTTGAGCTTGGCGTCCTTGATGTGCGCGACGATCTTCTTCGCCAGCTCTTTGTCGATGCCTTCCTTGAGCACGGCTTCCTGCTTCATCACCTTGCCCGATGCGAACGCGTCCTTGACCTCAAGGCACTGCACATCGATCTTGCGCTTGACCAGGGCCAGCTTGAGGATCTCGATCATCGCTTCCAGCTGGAACTCGGCTTCAGCGGTCAGGTTGACGGTCAGATCCTTGTCCTTGAACTCGAAGCTGCCCTTGCCTTTGAGGTCATAGCGACGATCGAGCTCCTTCACGGCGTTCTCGACCGCGTTGGTGACTTCGTGTTTGTCCAGCTCGGATACCACGTCGAACGACGGCATGTAATCTCTCCAATGAAAAGGCGCGCCCGTACAGGACGCGGCGCGCTTGGCTTGCGGTTAAAATCGGGCTCATTATAACGGGTCTTTTCCCCACCACACGGCGAGCCTTGCATGCCTTTACCCCAGCGAGCGAAAAACTGATGTCCACCCCTTGGCATGTGCTCGGCGCCGGCAGCCTCGGCACCTTGTGGGCCACGCGGCTGGCCCGGGCCGGACGGCCGGTGCGGCTGATCCTGCGTGACGCGGCGCGCCTGCGCGATTACGAAGCGACCGGCGGGCTGACCCTGGTGGAGCACGGCGAACCGAACACCTGGGCCGTGCCGGCGCAGACGCCGGACCACCCGGAACCCATCCGGCGGCTGCTGGTGGCGTGCAAAGCCTATGACGCCGAAAGCGCCGTCGCCCGCCTCGCCCCGCGCCTGGCGCCGGATGCCGAGCTGATCCTTTTGCAGAACGGCCTCGGCAGCCAGGAAGCGGTCGCCGCCCGGGTGCCGCACGCACGGTGCATTTTCGCCTCGAGCACCGAAGGCGCCTTCCGCGACGGCGATTGGCGCGTGGTGTTCGCCGGCCATGGCTACACCTGGCTCGGCGACGCCGGGCACCCGGTGGCGCCCATTTGGCTGGACGACCTGAGCGCCGCGAAGATCCCCCACGAGTGGAGCACCGACATCCTCACCCGCCTGTGGCGAAAACTGGCGCTCAATTGCGCGATCAATCCCCTGACGGTGCTGCACGACTGCCGCAACGGCGGCTTGCAGCAGCATGCCTGCGAAGTCGCCACCCTGTGCGCCGAACTGACCGACCTGCTGGAGCGCTGCGGCCAGCCGGCGGCCGCCGACAACCTGCAGCAGGAGGTCGAACGGGTGATCCAGGCCACGGCCGCCAACTTCTCCTCGATGCACCAGGACGTGGCGAACCGGCGCCGCACCGAGATCAGCTACCTGCTGGGCCACGCCTGCAAGGCGGCCGAGCGGCACCGGCTGAACCTGCCTCACCTGCATCAGTTGCAGCAGCGCCTGATCACCCATCTGCACCGCCTCGGATTGCCCGGCGATTGAGCAGCGGCTACGCTGGCCACTTGTTCCTTTGCTGCGATAAACCCGATGCCATTGCGCCAGCGCCTCGAAAACCTGCCGGTCGGCCAGAAACTGCTGGCCGCCCTGCTGGTGCTGTTGACCACCGTCCTGCTGGTCGCCAACCTGACCTTCATCAGCGCCGCCTACTACATTTCCCAGGAAAGCATGGCGCCCCAGGCGTTGCAGACCATCGGCCGGCTGGTGTCGAACCCCGCCCTGGTGGCCGAGGCCCTGCAATCGCCGCAAAGCGCCGAACGGCTGCTCAAGGAGCTCGACAGCTATTCGCCGCTGCGCGCCGCCGCGCTGTATGACGGCAAGGGCGAGCGCATCGCCCAGGTGCAGCGCGGCGACAAGCTCAGCCTGCCCGAGCGCTACCGGCACATCGAAGCCTGGCAGTTGACCGAGTTCCGCAGCAACCAACTGATCACCCTGCCCCGCCCCGGCGCGGCCCCCGGCCACCTGTTGCTGGTGGCCAGCAGCGAACTGCCGGTGGCGTTCTACACCGGCACCCTCACCGCCAGCCTGGGCATCCTGATCTTCAGCGTGCTGCTGTGGCTGGTCATCGCCCGGCAGATCAAGCGCCTGATCACCCGGCCGATCCATCAGCTCGAAGAGCTGTCGCGCCAGGTGACCCGCGAAGAGAACTACGCCCTGCGCGCCTCCCGGGGCAACCACGACGAGATCGGCAGCCTGGCCGAGGCGTTCAACACCATGCTGTCGCGCATCGAGGCCCGCGAGCAGCAGCTCAAGCGCGCCCGCGACGACTCCCAGGCCGCCTACGACCAGGCCCAGGGCCTGGCCGAGGAAACCCGCCACACCAACCGCAAGCTGGAACTGGAAGTCCAGGTGCGCAGCAAGATCGAAAAGAAGCTCACGGGTTTCCAGAACTACCTCAACAGCATCATCGACTCCATGCCCTCGGCGCTGATCGCCCTAGACGAACAGCTCTACGTCACCCAATGGAACCAGGAGGCCAGCGCGCTCTCCGGCACCCGGCTGGACGAGGCGCTGAACCAGCCGATCTTCCTCGCGTTCGAGCCGCTCAAGCCGTTCCTGCCGCAGCTCAAGCAGACCGTCGAGCAGCACACCGTGGCGAAGATCGAGCGGGTGACCTGGCTCAAGGACGACGAGCCCAAGCACTACGCCCTCACCTTCTACCCGCTGATGGGCGGTGCCGGGCGCGGCGTGGTGATCCGGATCGACGACATCACCCAACGCCTGTCGCTTGAGGAAATGATGGTGCAGTCGGAGAAGATGCTCTCGGTCGGCGGCCTCGCCGCCGGCATGGCCCACGAAATCAACAACCCGCTGGGGGCGATCCTGCACAACGTGCAGAACATCCGCCGGCGGCTGTCGGCGGACCTGCCCAAGAACCTCGAACAGGCCGAACTGCTGGGCCTGGAACTGGAGGCGGTCAACCGCTACCTGCAGAACCGCGAAGTGCCGCAGCTGCTCGACGGCATCCAGCAGGCCGGCGCCCGCGCCGCGAAGATCGTCACCCACATGCTCAGCTTCAGCCGCCGCAGCACCCGGCAGATGGCCCCGTGCGACCTGCCGGCGCTGATCGACCAGGCCGTGGAGATCGCCGGCAACGATTTCGACCTGGCCATCGGCTTCGACTTCAAGGGCCAGGCGATCGTCCGCCAGTTCGACCCGGCGCTCGGCCCGGTGCCGGGCACCGCCAACGAACTGGAGCAAGTGCTGCTCAACCTGCTGAAGAACGCCGCCCAGGCCATCCACCAGCGCGAAGACGACAGCGAGCCGGGACGCATCACCCTGCGCACCCGGCTCAATCCGCCGTGGGCGGAGATCCAGGTCGAGGACAACGGCGTCGGCATGAGCGAGAACGTGCGCAAACGCACCTTCGAACCGTTCTTCACCACCAAGGAAATCGGTCAGGGCACGGGGCTCGGGCTGTCGGTGTCGTACTTCATCATCACCAACAACCACAAGGGCCAGATGGAGGTGCAGTCCACGCTCGGCCAAGGCACCTGCTTCACCCTGCGCCTGCCGCTCGTGCAACCGACCGCCAATGCACCCGAACTGAATCAGATAGCGAGGTAAACCATGGGCTTTCGCCTGTCGAAGATCTACACCCGCACCGGCGACAAGGGCGAGACCGGCCTGGGCGACGGCCGCCGCGTGCCCAAGGATCACCCACGGATCGAGGCCATCGGCGAAGTCGATACGCTGAACAGCCAATTGGGCGTGCTGCTGGCCGGACTGATCGCCGAACGCGAACAATGTCCGGGGCTCAATGAACTGATCGAAGTGCTTGCGCCCTGCCAGCACCGGCTGTTCGACCTCGGCGGCGAACTGGCGATGCCGGCCTATCAGGCGCTGAACACTGCCGAGGTCGAACGCCTGGAGGCCGCCATCGATGTCTGGAACGAGGAACTGGGGCCACTGGAGAATTTCATTCTGCCCGGCGGCTCGATGCTGATCGCCCAGGCCCACGCCTGCCGCAGCCTGGCCCGCAGCGCCGAGCGGCGCTGCCAGCACTTGAATGCCGTGGAGCCGCTGGCCGGTGTCGGCCTGGCGTACATCAACCGGCTGTCGGACCTGCTGTTTGTGGCGGCGCGGCTGATTGCCCGTCGTCAGGGGATCGCTGAGATCCTTTGGCAGCCGGCGGCCAAGCCTTCAGGGCAGTAGCGCCAGGCAGGAAGCCATCGCCAGCAGGCTGGCTCCCACAGTTATCTCGGTTAATGCAGCCTCTGTGTTCACCGCAGAACCCTGTGGGAGCCAGCCTGCTGGCGATGGGGCCGGCAAGATCACCGCAAGCTCAAGCCTGCGGCCAGAACGCCCGGATCCCCGCCACACCCTGGGCCCCGACGCCCCAGGCCTTCTCCCGCTCGGCAGGGCCGACGCCGCCCAGCAGGAACACCGGCTTGCTGAAGCCCTCGATCAACGCCTGGGCCTGTTCCCAGCCCAGCGGCTGCGCGTCCGGATGGGTCAGGGTCGGCTGCACCGGCGACAGGGTCACGAAGTCCACGCCCATCTGTTCGGCCAGCGTCAGCTCTTCGGCGTTGTGACAGGAAGCCGCCAGCCAGCGGTTGGCCGGCAACGGACGCCCCGCCGCCGCGTGCTTGCGCAACTGCGCCGCGGTGACGTGCCAACCGGCGGAGGGGAAATCCCCCAGCCATTCGAACGGCCCCTTGAGCATCAGCTGCGCCTTGCCGGCGCACAGCCCCACCGCATCCACCGCCAGGTCGCGGTACTTGGGGTCGTAGCCGTTGGGCGCGCGCAGCTGGATCAGTTTGATCCCGCCGGCGATGGCCTTCTGGATGCCCCGCAGCAAGGCCGGCGTCTCCAGGCCGTCCGGGGTGATCAGGTATTCGCCGGGCAAGCGCGCCGCCGCGACGATCGGCTGGTTGGCCGCCGGGAACTCGTAGTTCGCCAGCTCCCGGGCCGTCACCCAGGCCAGCGGCTGGCCTTCGGCGCCATGGGGCTCGCCGGTGAAGGCTGCGACTTCCCAGACATCCAAAAGCACCTGCTTGTCCGGATAGTCGTGGCGCACCTTGATCAGCGGGCGCGCCTGGCCGACGACGATCCCCAGTTCTTCGCGCAGCTCGCGGGCCAGCGCGGCCTCGACGGATTCGCCGTCCTCGACCTTGCCGCCGGGGAATTCCCACAACCCGCCCTGATGCTGGTTATCGGCCCGTTTGGCGATCAGGATCTTGCCGCTGGCGTCACGGATGACGGCCGCGGCGACGTGTACACGTTTCACGACTGCAACTCCTCAAGGCCCGCCTTCTGCCAGGCCTGGAAGGCCGGCCATCGGTAGACCGTTTCAACATAGGCTTCGTCCGCCGCCGGCAGGCTCACCTGATAAGTGCGCAGGCGCACGGCGATCGGGGCGAAGAACGCGTCGGCCAGGCTGGCGCGGCCGAACAGGTAGGGACCGGTTTCCGTGGCCACGGCGCGGCACTCGGCCCACAGCGCGAGCATGCGCTCGATGTCGGCCTTCACTTCCGGCGGCACCGGGTTCAGCGGCGCATCGTGGCTCAGGTCGAACGGCATGTGGTTGCGCATGGCGAAGAAACCGCTGTGCATCTGTGCGCAGGCCGAGCGGGCCTGGGCGCGGGCGGCGACGTCGGCGGGCCAGAGCTGCGCCGCCGGGAACTGCTCGGCCACGTACTCGGCGATGGCCAGCGAGTCAGCGATGGTGCCGTGGGGAGTCTTGAGCAGCGGCACCTTGGCGGTCGGCGAGTGCTTGAGCAGGCGCTCGCGGGTGTCGGGCTTGCCGAGCTTGACCAGCTCTTCGGTGTAGTCCGCACCGGCCAGCTCAAGGGCCAGGGCGCCGCGCAGGGACCAGGAGGAAAGCAGTTTGTCGCCGATGATCAGGTGCAAGGACATGGTGGGGCGCCTTTTCGTCAGTGGAAAAACTTTCGGACTTTCAGTGACCGGGCCGCCGTCATCGCCAGCGGGCTGGCTCCCACAGTGGACATTCGGCGAATCCGAATCCTGTGGGAACCAGCCTGCTGGCGATGGCCGCAACGCGGTTCCGAATCAGGTGCGGTATTCGGCGTTGATCTTCACGTACTCGTGGGACAGGTCGGTGGTCCAGATCGTTTCGCTGCACTCGCCGCGGCCCAGTTCGATGCGGATGGTGATCTCTTCACGCTGCATCACCGCCGCGCCTTGGGCCTCGGTGTAGGTCGCGGCACGGGCGCCACGGCTGGCGATGCACACTTCGCCGAGGAACACGTCGATCTTGCTCACATCCAGGTCCGGCACGCCGGCACGGCCCACGGCCGCCAGGATGCGGCCCCAGTTCGGGTCGGAGGCGAACAGCGCGGTCTTGATCAGCGGCGAGTGGGCCACGGTGTAGCCGACGTCCAGGCATTCCTGGTGGTTGCCGCCGCCGTTGACTTCGACGGTCACGAACTTGGTCGCGCCTTCGCCGTCGCGCACGATGGCCTGGGCCACGTCCATGCACACCTCGAACACCGCCTGCTTGAGCTTGGCGAACAGCTCGCCCTCGGCCTGGGTGATTTCCGGCAGCGCGGCCTTGCCGGTGGCGATCAGCATGCAGCAGTCGTTGGTCGAGGTGTCGCCGTCGATGGTGATGCGGTTGAACGACTTGTTGGCGCCGTCCAGCATCAGATTCTGCAGCACGTCGCGGGAGACTTTGGCGTCGGTGGCGATGTAGCCGAGCATGGTCGCCATGTTCGGCCGGATCATGCCGGCGCCTTTGCTGATGCCGGTCACGGTGACGGTCACGCCGTCATGCTGGAACTGGCGGCTCGCGCCCTTGGGCAGGGTGTCGGTGGTCATGATGCCGGTGGCGGCGGCTTCCCAGTTGTTTTCCGACAGGTCGTCCAGGGCGGCCTGCAACGCGCCTTCGATCTTCTCGACCGGCAGCGGCTCGCCGATCACGCCGGTGGAGTACGGCAGCACCAGGCTGGCGTCCACGCCGGTCAGTTCGGCCAGCTTGGCGCAGGTGCGCTCGGCGGCGGCCAGGCCCGGCTCACCGGTGCCGGCGTTGGCGTTGCCGGTGTTGGTCAGCAGGTAGCGCACCGGATTCTTCACGCGCTGCTTGGCCAGGATCACCGGCGCTGCGCAGAAAGCGTTCAACGTGAACACGCCGGCCACGGTGGAGCCTTCGGCACAGCGCATCACGACGACATCCTTGCGCCCCGGGCGCTTGATGCCGGCCGAAGCGATACCGAGTTCAAAACCGGCAACCGGGTGCAACGTTGGCAAAGGACCAAGACCAACAGCCATGAATGCGCTCCTCAATCAGTAATGTCAGCACCGCCACACGGAAAAGCGGTGGGATAAATGGCAAAACGCCGCGACGGCTGATGCCGGTCGCGGCGCGGGTATTTCAGCGACTGAAACGGGTTTTACTGGATCTGCCCGTGGCAATGCTTGAATTTCTTGCCCGAACCGCAGTAGCACAGCTCGTTGCGGCCCAGTTTCTGCTCGTTGCGGACCGGCGCGGCGGCGAGGGCCACATCGACCTCTTCACCCATTTCTTCCGGCTGCGCTTCCAGGCCAGGGGCCTCGGCGTGCTGGAACTGCATGCGGGCGGCCAGCGCTTCGGCTTCCTGACGCAGACGGGCCTCTTCCTCGGCCGGGTCTTCGCGGCGCACCTGAACGTGCGACAGCACACGGATCGAGTCGCGCTTGATCGAATCCAGCAGTTCGGAGAACAGCGTGAAGGACTCGCGCTTGTACTCCTGCTTCGGGTTCTTCTGCGCATAGCCGCGCAGGTGGATGCCGTGGCGCAGGTGATCCATGGTCGACAGGTGGTCTTTCCACAGGTCGTCCAGCACGCGCAGCACGATCTGCTTCTCGAAGGAGCGCAGCGCGTCGGCGCCGGCCTGGTCTTCCTTCTCGTTGTACGCGGCGACCAGTTCGGCCAGCAGCTTCTCGCGCAGGGTCTCTTCGTACAGGTGATCGTCTTCGTCGAGCCATTTCTGGATCGGCAGCGCTACGCCGAAGTCGCTCTGCAGCGCAGCTTCCAGGCCGGCGACGTCCCACTGCTCCGGCAGCGACTGCGGCGGAATGTGGGCGCTGACGGTGGCGTTGAGCACGTCCTGACGGAAGTCGGCGATGGTCTCGCCGACGTTGTCGGCGGCCAGCAACGTGTTGCGCATGTGATAGATCACTTTACGCTGCTCGTTGTTGACGTCGTCGAACTCCAGCAGTTGCTTGCGGATGTCGAAGTTGCGGCCTTCGACCTTGCGCTGCGCCTTTTCGATGGCGTTGGTCACCATGCGGTGCTCGATCGCCTCGCCCGGCTGCATGCCCAGGGCCTTCATGAAGTTCTTCACCCGGTCGGAGGCGAAGATGCGCATCAGGCTGTCTTCCAGCGACAGGTAGAAGCGGCTCGAACCGGCATCGCCCTGACGGCCGGCACGGCCACGCAGCTGGTTGTCGATGCGGCGGGATTCGTGACGCTCGGAGGCGATCACCTGCAGGCCGCCCGCCTCCAGAACTTGCTGGTGACGCTTCTGCCAATCGGCCTTGATCTGGGCGATCTGCTCGGGGGTCGGGTTCTCCAGCGAAGCGACTTCCACTTCCCAGTTGCCGCCCAACAGGATGTCGGTACCGCGACCGGCCATGTTGGTGGCGATGGTCAGCGCGCCCGGACGACCGGCCTGGGCGATGATTTCGGCTTCCTTCTCGTGGAACTTGGCGTTCAGGACCTTGTGCTCGATGCCTTCCTTCACCAGCAGGCTGGACATGTGCTCGGAGGTCTCGATGGTCGCGGTGCCCACCAGCACCGGACGACCGGCGGCCATGCTTTCCTTGATGTCGTTGACGATCGCCGCGTACTTCTCGTCGGCGGTCAGGAACACCAGGTCGTTGTAGTCCTTGCGCGCCAGCGGCTTGTTGGTCGGGATGACGATGACCGGCAGGCCGTAGATCTGATGGAACTCGAACGCTTCGGTGTCGGCCGTGCCGGTCATGCCGGACAGCTTGGTGTACAGACGGAAGTAGTTCTGGAAGGTGGTCGAGGCCAGGGTCTGGCTTTCGGCCTGGATGTTCAGGTTTTCCTTGGCCTCGATGGCCTGGTGCAGGCCCTCGGACAGACGGCGGCCCGGCATGGTGCGGCCGGTGTGCTCGTCGACCAGGACGACCTGGCCGTCCTGCACGATGTATTCGACGTTGCGGTTGAACAGCTTGTGCGCACGCAGGCCGGCATAGACGTGGGTCAGCAGGCTCAGGTTGTGCGCCGAGTACAGGCTTTCGCCCTCGGCCAGCAGGCCGATGCCGGTGAGCTGGTCTTCGATGAACTGGTGGCCGGCCTCGTTGAGCTCGACCTGGCGGGTCTTCTCGTCGACGGTGAAATGGCCTTCCTGGGTGACTTCGCCTTCGACTTCTTCGACGTGCAGCTTCAGTTTCGGGATCAGTTTGTTGATCTCGGTGTAGAGCTTGGAGCTGTCCTCGGCCTGACCGGAGATGATCAGCGGGGTACGGGCTTCGTCGATGAGGATGGAGTCGACTTCGTCGATCACGGCAAAGTTGAGTTCGCGCTGGAATTTCTCTTCCATGCTGAACGCCATGTTGTCGCGCAGGTAGTCGAACCCGAATTCGTTGTTGGTGCCGTAGGTGATGTCGGCGGCGTAGGCGGCGCGTTTCTCTTCCGGCGGCTGGAACGGCGTCACGACGCCGACGGTCAGGCCGAGGAATTCGTACAGCGGACGCATCCAGTTGGCGTCACGGCGGGCCAGGTAGTCGTTCACCGTCACCACGTGCACGCCCTTGCCGGACAGCGCGTTGAGGTAGACGCCCAGGGTGCCCACCAGCGTCTTGCCCTCACCGGTGCGCATTTCGGCGATCCGGCCTTCATGCAGGGTCATGCCGCCGATCAGCTGAACGTCGAAGTGACGCATGCCCATGACGCGCTTGCCGGCTTCGCGGGCGACCGCGAACGCTTCCGGCAACAGCTTGTCGAGGGTTTCCCCTTTGGCGATGCGGTCCTTGAACTCGGCAGTCTTGGCGCGCAGTTGATCGTCCGAAAGGGCGACCATCTTCTCTTCGAAGGCATTGACGAGCTGCACCGTCTTGAGCATGCGCTTGACTTCACGCTCGTTCTTGCTTCCAAAAAGTTTCTTTAACAAAGGCGCAAACATATCGGCAGGATCTTCCAAACTAAAGGTATGGTGTGCGGCCCCGTGAGTCGCCCGTGCAGCCCTCATGGCCGCATGCGAACGAGCATTCTACCCGGAAACGGTGGTGAGGAAAGTGGCGATGTTCCACGATGCTGGCACTGCGCTTTGACGGGGCTCACTTAAAATAGGGGCTTTTTGCTCGACTTCAAGGCGCAGGGCGCAGAAGTCAGTCGTTGATTTAAGGGGCAAAGCAGGGGCAAAAGCAATGGGCGAGTGCGTGGGCCGCTTTCTGCTAACATGGCCCCCCAGTCAATTTCGGTGTTCGATCATGGCATTTCGCCCGCACACAGCCAAGGCACCTGCTGTTTTGCTTCGCGAAGCCAGGCCCCTCAAGGCCATCCTCAACCACGCCCAGCGTCTGGGCCATCTGCAGCGCCTGCTCGAAACCCAGCTGCAACCGGCGGCCCGCGAGCACTGCCATGTGGCGTCGTGGCGCGAAGGCAGCCTGTTGCTGATCGTCACCGACGGTCATTGGGCCACCCGCCTGCGCTACCAGCAAAAGCGCCTGCAGCGGCAACTGCAGATGTTCGACGAGTTCGCCAGCCTGACGCGGATTCTGTTCAAGGTGCAGCCACCGACCGTCCAGCGCGGCGCGGCCGGGCACACCATCGACCTGTCGACGGACGCGGCGGCGACCATCCAGTCCGCCGCCGAGGGCATCAGCGACCCGAACCTGCGGGCGGCGCTGGAGCGTCTGGCCGCCCACGCCAAGGCCAAAGGCTGACCGCCGACCGAGGACGCCCGCCTGCCGGCGATGGCGGCGGATCAGCCACCCTCGATGCCGACTGTGCCGGCCCCTTCGCTGGCAAGCCAGCTCCCACAGGTCTGGCGGCGGCCGCACCGTGCCCCTGCAGGAACCAGCCGGCCGGCAATGGCGGCGCCGATCAGCGCCGCTTGCTGCCCCCCAGCAAAGACCCCATCAACCCGCGCACCAATTGCTTGCCCAACTGGTTCGCCGCCTGGCGCATCGCCGATTTCAGGGCCTGCCCCGCCGCCGTGCCGAGGAATTCCCCGGCACGGTCGGCCAGGCTCGGCTCCTCTGCCGCCGGCTTGCCCGGCGCCGCTTCGGCCTCCGGCGCCAGCCCCTTGCGGCCCATCAGGATCTCGTAGGCCGACTCGCGGTCGATGGGCTTGTCGTAGCGGCCCTTGAACGGCGACCCGCCGATCAGCACGGTGCGTTCGGTTTCGGTCAACGGCCCGATCCGCGATTGCGGCGGCGCCACCAGCACGCGCTGCACCGTTTCCGGCGTGCCCTTCTCCTGCAAGGTGCCGACCAGCGCTTCGCCGATGCCGAGCTCGGTCAGCACCGTCAGGGTGTCGAACGCAGGATTCGGCCGGAAGCCGTCCGCCACCGCCCGCAGGGACTTCTGCTCCTTGGCGGTGAAGGCCCGCAGGCCGTGCTGGATGCGCAGGCCCAGTTGCGCCAGCACATCGTCCGGCAGGTCGCCCGGCGACTGGGTGACGAAATACACCCCGACACCCTTGGAGCGGATCAACCGCACCACCTGCTCCAGCCGCTCCTGCAACGCCTTGGGCGTATCGGCGAACAGCAAGTGGGCCTCGTCGAAAAACAGCGCCAGCAGCGGCTTGTCGGCGTCGCCGCGCTCCGGCAACTGCTCGAACAGCTCGGCCAGCAGCCACAGCAGGAAGGTGGCGTACACCTTCGGCGCCTCGTGCACCAGACGGCTGGCGTCGAGCAGATGAATGCGTCCGCGCCCGTCGGCCGCCGGCTGCAGGATATCTTCGAGCTGCAGCGCCGGCTCGCCGAACAGGGCTTCGGCGCCCTGCTGTTCCAGCGTCGCCAGGCGCCGCAGCAGCGCCTGGCTGGAGCCGGTGGTGAACAGCGCCGCATCCTCGCCCAGCAATTGCGGATTGTCCTTGAGGTGGTTGAGCAGCGCCTTCAGGTCCTTCAGATCCAGCAACAGCAGCCCTTCGCGGTCCGCCACCTTGAAGGCCGCGTACAGCGCCGACTGCTGGCTGTCGGTGAGCTCCAGCAGGCTGCCGATCAGCAGCGGGCCCATTTCGCTCAAGGTGGTGCGCAACGGATGACCGGACTGGCCGTGGATGTCCCACAGCGTCACCGGATAGGCCTGAGGGGTGTGGTTCAGCCATGGCATGCCGGCGATGCGCTCGGCGACCTTGCCCTGAGGATTGCCGGCGGCGCCGAGGCCGCACAGGTCACCCTTGATGTCGGCGGCGAACACCGCGACCCCGGCGTCGCTGAACGCTTCGGCCAGGCGCTGCAGGGTGACGGTCTTGCCGGTGCCGGTGGCGCCGGCCACCAGTCCGTGGCGGTTGGCCAGGCGCATGGCCTGGGCAATGGGTTGCCCGGTGAGATCGGCGCCGATTACGAGTTGCGGGGAGTCAGGCATTTTGTCACCTAATGGTTAATCTTTGATCCTGCATGGCCGATACATAAAGGCGAGAGACCCGACCACAAGCCGGGTCTGACATTTCCCTAAGGAGAGACGGAAATATCAGCTTACTTTCACCCTTGCCCATTCTGCGCGCTTCTATAAAAGCACGCCCTGGACATTAAGACCTTAGCGGAACCCCAAGCCATGAACAAAAACCTGCGCTTCAGCCATAAAATCCTGCTTGCCGCCGCCCTCATCGTCATCGCCGCCTTCGCCTCGTTCACGCTGTACAACGACTGGCTGCAGCGCAACGCGATCCGCGAGGACTTGAACAACTACCTCAACGAGATGGGCGAGGTCACCGCCGGGAACATCCAGACCTGGCTCAACGGTCGCATCCTGCTGATCGAGAACGCCGCCCAGAACATCGCCATCAACCCGGAACCGTCGACGGTCGCCGGCCTGCTGGAACAGAAAGCCCTGACGTCCACGTTCATGGCTTCCTACCTGGGCGATGCCACCGGTCACTTCACCATCCGTCCCGACGCCAAGATGCCGGACGGCTTCGACCCGCGTGTCCGCCCCTGGTACAAGGGCGCCGAGAGCAGCAGCACCTCGACCCTGACCGAACCCTACATCGACGCGGCCACCGGCCAACTGATCATTTCCATCGCCACGGCCTCGAAGAAGGCCGGCCAGAGCGTGGGCGTGGTCGGCGGCGACCTGAGCCTGCAAACCCTGATCGACACCCTCGCCGCCCGTGACTTCGACGGCATGGGCTATGTGTTCCTGGTCAGCGCCGACGGCAAGATCCTGGTGCACCCGGACAAGGCCCTGGTGATGAAGTCGCTCAAGGAAGCCTACCCGCAAGATACCCCGCGCATCAGCAGCGACTTCAGCGAAGTCACCGTCGACGGCAAGACCCGCATCGTCACCTTCACCCCGATCAAGGGCCTGCCGTCGGTGAACTGGTACATCGGCCTGTCGGTGGACAAGGACAAGGCGTTCTCGATGCTCAGCCAGTTCCGCACCTCGGCCGTGATCGCGACCGTGATCGCGGTGGCAATCATCATCGCCCTGCTCGGCATGCTGATCCGCATCCTGATCCAGCCGCTGCACGTCATGACCCGCGCCATGGAAGACATCGCCGACGGCGAAGGCGACCTGACCAAGCGCCTGACCATTCAGAACCATGACGAGTTCGGCGTGCTCGGCACCGCGTTCAACCGTTTCGTGGAGCGCATCCACGGCTCGATCCGCGAAGTGTCCTCGGCCACAGGGCAAGTCAACGAAGTCGCCCTGCGAGTGGTCGCGGCCTCCAACTCGTCGATGTACAACTCCGACCAGCAGGCCTCGCGCACCAACAGCGTGGCCGCCGCGATCAACCAACTCGGCGCCGCCGCCCAGGAAATCGCCCGCAACGCCGCGCAGGCCTCGACCCAGGCCAGCGACGCGCGCAACCTGGCCGAGGACGGCCAGCAGGTGGTGGACCGCAGCATCAAGGCGATGAATCAGCTGTCGAGCATGCTCAGCGCCTCGAGCACCAACATCGAATCGCTCAACAGCAAGACCGTGAACATCGGCCAGATCCTGGAAGTGATCACCAGCATTTCCCAGCAGACCAACCTGCTGGCGCTCAACGCCGCCATCGAGGCGGCCCGTGCCGGCGAGGCCGGCCGCGGTTTCGCCGTGGTGGCCGACGAAGTGCGCAACCTGGCGCACCGCACCCAGGAGTCGGCGCAGCAAGTGCAGACCATGATCGAGGAACTGCAGGTCGGCGCCCGCGAATCCGTCACCACCATGAGCGACAGCCAGCGCCACAGCCAGGACAGCGTGGAGATCGCCAACCAGGCCGGCGAACGCCTGAGCAGCGTGACCCAGCGCATCGGCGAGATCGACGGGATGAACCAGTCGGTGGCCACCGCCACCGAAGAGCAGACCGCCGTGGTGGAGTCGATCAACGTCGACATCACCGAGATCAACACGCTGAACCAGGAAGGCGTGGAAAACCTGCAGGCCACCCTGCGTGCGTGCTCGGACCTCGAGCAGCAGGCGGCGCGGCTCAAGCATCTGGTGGGCACCTTCCGGATCTGAGGCATCTTCACCGGCCTGCTGGCGATCGCGGCGTCATCGCCGGCCCCTATGGGGCTGGTTTGCCGTCATCGCCAGCAGGCTGGCTCCCACAAGTTCTTGCGGCGGACACAGAATCCGCAAACGCCGCAAAACCTGTGGGAGCTGGCTTGCCAGCGATGAGGCCGCAACAACCGACATCTTTTGCGACTGATCCACCGGGAGCCAGCCTGCTGGCGATGACGTCAGCCCAAACACCGCCAGTCAGGTGCTTCCTCAAGTTGTGAGTCAGCGCAAACCACTGCAGCGCTAGCGCTCCACCGACTCACCCTCAGGCTCACCGTTCTCCGCCTCCTGATCCTTGAGCCGCTCCCACAGCTCGGCCGCGCCGGGAAACTCCGTCCCGTCCTCCGGATCCATGTCGTCCGGGTCGTAGCGGGCCAGGCATCCCTCCCCCAACGTCGCGGGCGCTTTTGAAGTGGCTTTGTCCAGCGGATCGCTCATGGGCATGTCCTCGGGGCTCGAACGGATTCTGCGGATAAAAAAAGGGCCTGGAGCGATTGAACGCCCAGGCCCTTCGTTTTTCAACCGGAGCTTCGCGAACCGGTCAGAACACCACGGTCTTGTTGCCGTGCACCAGCACGCGGTCTTCCAGGTGATAGCGCAGGCCGCGGGCCAGCACCATCTTCTCGACGTCGCGGCCGAAACGCACCATGTCCTCGATGCTGTCGCTGTGGCTGACGCGCACCACGTCCTGCTCGATGATCGGGCCGGCGTCCAGCTCTTCGGTCACGTAGTGGCAGGTCGCGCCGATCAGCTTCACGCCACGCAGCGAGGCCTGGTGGTAAGGCTTGGCGCCGACGAACGACGGCAGGAAGCTGTGGTGGATGTTGATGACCTTCTGCGCATACTCGCTGCACAGCGCCGGCGGCAGGATCTGCATGTAGCGCGCCAGCACCACCACGTCGGCCTCGTGCTGGCGGACCAGGCGCGAGACTTCGGCGAAGGCCGGCTGCTTGTCCTGCGGGTTCACCGGTACGTGGTAGTAAGGGATGCCGTGCCATTCGACCATGCTGCGCAGGTCGTCGTGGTTGGAGATCACGCAGGCGATCTCGCAGTCCAGCTCGTCGCTGTGCCAGCGGTGCAGCAGGTCGGCCAGGCAATGGGACTCACGGCTGGCCATCAGCACCACGCGCTTTTTCTGCTCGGTGTCGGTGATGCGCCAGTCCATCGAGAACTCTTCGGCGATCGGCGCGAACTTCTCGCGCAGCGTTTCGATGCCGAAAGGCAGGGAGTCGGCACGGATTTCGTGACGCATGAAGAACCAGCCGACCTGATTGTCCGAATGGTGGCTCGCTTCGGTGATCCAGCCGTTGTGGGACGCCAGAAAGTTACTGACTTTGGCAACGATGCCAACGCGGTCCGGGCAGGAAATCACCAACCGAAAGGTGCGCATGAGGGGGAAACTCCAGAACTTCGCAAAGGCCGCCATTCTAGCGACTGCGCGGAAAAACTGCAGTATTGATGACCTGCAGGCCCTTTTCCAGACGCAGGTCAGGTTCTTGACGCCGTCGAACGTCAGGATGATGGCGCCGCAATAGCCATGTACCAACGATCGACTGTGAACACCGATGAAGACTGCATCACATTATTTAACCGAATATTCACTTCCGGCCTTTTCATCGCAACTAATTCAAATGAATGACTCGGTTAAATGTTTACTTGATGAAACAGCCTGACTATTATTGCCGCACTGTCCCCTGCCACCCAGCACTCCTACATAAGGTAGTAACCATGTCCTTGATCAACGAATACCGCGCCACCGAAGAAGCCATCAAAGAGCTGCAAGCCCGTCTGCAGAACCTGTCGCAAGACGACAAACTGCAAAAAGAACTGGAATTCGAAGGCAAACTGCGCACCCTGATGGGTGAGTACTCCAAGTCCCTGCGCGACATCATCGCGCTGCTGGATCCGGAGTCCAAAAACAAGGCCCCACGCGGCGGCGCAGTCAAAACTACCGGCACCAAGCGTGCACGCAAAGTTAAACAATACAAAAACCCGCACAACGGTGAAGTCATCGAAACCAAAGGCGGCAACCACAAGACCCTGAAAGAGTGGAAAGCCAAGTGGGGCGGTGACGTGGTCGAGAGCTGGTCCACCCTGCTGGGCTAAGCTGCAACCCCCGTCGCAGACACGTCCGCGGCACACGAAGAAACGCCAGCATCCGCTGGCGTTTTTTTATGCCTTCAATTTTATGGGGACTTGTCCGGGTTCACAGGTTCAAACGTTTGCGCAACACCTGGACATAGTCCTGCCATTGCGCGAGCACCGCATTCTGCTCAGGCGTCGCACTAAGTGCCCATTGCCCCATGGCCTCGGCAAATGATGTCAGGGTATTGGGAGCCCCCCACCCGCTGTCCGACAATCGCTGCCGGCAGAATTCCGTCCAGCGTTGTTGCTCTTCGGAATTCAACGTTTGCGGAAAGTTGCGTGCTCGATATCGAAACAACAATTCCGGCAAACGTTCATCATCGAAAGGCCATTGTTCCTGCGCCAATTGCGCAGGATCCGCCATCCTCACTTGTTCACATAGACGCCGGTCACGGTCGCCGATAAATCCATCGTACAACTGTTGTTCCGGATCTTCGCTCGGGGTGAAATCCTCGCTGGCATAAATGGCCGGGATCTTATCTTTCCAAACTTGCTGTGCGTCACTTAGCCGCAAGGCGCGAGTCTCGTACAGCGCCATGTCCAACCCGAGGCGCTGCTGGTCCTGCGCACGCAATACCGACATCGGCGCCACCACCGGGCAGCGGTTGATGTGGATCTGCTTGAGCGGCACCGGCAGTTCGCCTTCGGCCAAATCCTCGCGGCGGGTGTACAGGCGCCGGCGAAGGGTGTCGGCATCCAGGTCCAGCAACCCCTGCGGATCGAGGTGCAGGTCGCAGACGATCAGCGCGTTGCGGTTGCGCGGATGCCAGGCCAGCGGCAGCACCACGCCGACATAGTGCCGCGCCGCCGAGAAACGGCCGGAGATGTGCACCATCGGCTGCATCAGGCGGATCTGATCCATGACCTTCTGCTTGCTGCGCAACTGAAACAGCCAGTCGTACAGTTTCGGCTGCTTCTCGCGGATCAGCCGGGCCAGGGCGATGGTGGCGCGCACGTCCGACAGCGCTTCGTGGGCGTGCCCGTGGTCGATGCCGTTGGCGGCGGTCAGCCGTTCGAGCTTGAGCGTCACCCGCCCTTCGTCATCGGTGGGCCAGGCCAGACCGTCGGGGCGCAAGGCATACGCGGTGCGCACCACATCGATCAGGTCCCAGCGGCTGTTGCCGCCCTGCCATTCCCGGGCGTAGGGATCGAAGAAATTCCGGTACAGGCTGTAACGGGTCATTTCATCATCGAAGCGCAAGGTGTTGTACCCCGCGCCGCAGGTGCCGGGCGCCGCCAACTGCGCGTGCACCCGGGTCATGAAATCGGCCTCGCAGAGGCCCTCGGCGGCCAGCCTGCCCGGCGTGATGCCGGTGATCGCGCACGCCGCCGGATGCGGCAGGATGTCGTCGCTGGGCCGGCAATAGAGATTGACCGGCTCGCCGATCTCGTTGAGCTCATGGTCGGTGCGGATGCCGGCCACCTGCAACGGGCGGTCACTGCGCGGGTTGATGCCGGTGGTCTCGTAGTCGTACCAGAAGATGGAAGTCACGGGGTGTTCCTGAACTGAAGATCGGCGAAGTCTAGGCGCTCGACCGCCGTCACGACCAGCGCGGCATCATCCACGCACATTTCGTCGTGCCGTGTGCGGTACATAGTTATGTCGTTTTCCCCCGAGAGGCTGCTAGCATCGGACACACTCGTATCCCATCCGGCGACATTTCAGGTAGCCCATGTTCGAGCCGTCAGCACCGCCAAGGAAAGCACCGCTGGTTCCACCGCTGGACACCCGGCATCAGGTCGAGACGCCCGAAGGCATCGACCTGCCTTTGCGGCCGGCCGGCCTGATGGTGCGCGCCGTGGCGTTCGCCATCGACCTGGCCCTGCGCGGGGCGATGCTCGGCGTGCTGTTCCTCGCGCTGGCGGCGTTGGGCAGGCTCGGCATGGGCCTGGGTTCGCTCCTGCTGTTCGGGGTGAGCTGGTGGTACATGGTGCTGTTCGAGGTGCTGCGCCAGGGCCGTTCGCCGGGCAAGCAGTGGATGGGCCTGCGGGTGGTGCACGACGACGGCACGCCGGTCGGCTGGCCGGCCTCGCTGCTGCGCAACCTGTTGCGCTTCGTCGACCTGATGCCGTTCGGCTACTTCCTCGGCGCCCTCAGCTGCCTGCAGCACCCGACCTTCAAACGCCTGGGCGACATCGCCGCCGGTACGCTGGTGGTCTACGCAGAACGTCCGCCCCACCGTCCGCAACTGCCCGATGCGCAGCCCCGCCGCTGTCCGTTGCCCCTCACCCTGAGCGAGCAGCGCGCCGTGCTCGGGTTTGCCGAACGCCAAGGCGAACTGTCGCCGGCTCGGGTCGACGAACTGGCCGCCCTGCTCGCCCGGCCCTTGCGCATCAGCGCACCCGAGGCCGTCGCCGAACTCAACGGCATCGCCCGCGGACTGTTGGGCCCGACATGAAACAGAGCCTTTTCGAGAACCGCCACAAGGCCGAATGGGAGCGCTTCGCGCTGGCCCTCGAACGCCTGGAGCGAGGCAAGGACACGTCGCAGGTGGCCGGCTTCCCCAAGGCCTACCGCCGGCTCTGCCAGCATCTGGCCCTGGCGCAGGAGCGGGGCTACAGCAGTTTCCTGATCGACTCGCTGCAACAGCAGGCGCTGCGCGGCCATCAGCAGCTCTATCGCCAGCGCAGCCATCCCGGCGCCGGGCTGGCGGGTTTCATCCTGGCCGGGTTGCCCGTCGCGGTCCGGGAAGAATGGCGGTTCGTGCTGGCCGCCGCGCTGCTGTTCTTCGGCAGCCTGATCGGCTTCGGCGTTCTGGCGTCCCTGTTCCCCGACCTTGTCTACCACCTGATCCCCGCCGATCAGGTGCGTGAGATGCAAGGCATGTACGACCCGGCTGCCGGGCACCTCGGCCGTTCGGCCGAACGCGCGGCCAGCGAGGACTGGGTGATGTTCGGCTACTACGTCATGCACAACACCGGCATCGCCTTCCAGACGTTCGCCGGCGGCTTGCTGCTGGGGCTGGGCAGCGTTTTCTACCTGGTCTACAACGGTCTGTTCATCGGCGCGGTGGCCGGCCATCTGAGCGGCATCGGTTTCGGCCAGCCGTTCTGGTCGTTCGTGATCGGGCACGGCGCCTTCGAGCTGACGGCCATCGCGCTGTCCGGTGCGGCGGGGCTGAAGCTGGGTTGGGCGCTGGTCGCGCCCGGCCGTCTCTCCCGCGGTGAAGCGCTCCGGCACGCGGCGCGCCGCAGCGTATCGCTGGTGTGCGGGGTCATGCTGTTCCTGCTGATCGCCGCCTTCATCGAAGCCTACTGGTCATCGCGCACCACCGTTGCGCCACTGACCAAGTACGGGGTTGGCGCCGGGCTGTGGGCTTTGGTCGCCACCTATCTGCTGTTTGCCGGAAAGCCTCGCCATGCGCCTGAGTGACGCCACCGTGGCGATCCGCCCGCGCACGACCTGGGAAGCCATGGATCTGGGCGTGCTCATGAGCCAGCGGCACCGGCGGCTGCTGATGACCGCCTGGGCCATCGTCACCCTGCCGTTGTTTGCCCTGCTGAGCCTGTCGCTGTGGCGCTCGCCGTCGCTGGCCCTGTTCATTTTCTGGTGGCTCAAGCCGGCCTATGAGCGCCTGCCGCTGTACATCCTCTCCAAGGCCCTGTTCGGTGAAACGCCTACCCTCAAACAAGCCCTGCGCGAATGGCCACGCCTGCTCAAGCCGCAGTTGCTGGCCAGCCTGACCTGGCGGCGCCTGAGCTTGAGCCGCAGCTTCCTGCTGCCGGTGGTGCAGCTCGAAGGGCTGTCCGGCAACGCGCGCCAGCAGCGCTTGCAGGTGCTGCTGCAACGCAATGCGGGCGCGGCGCAGTGGCTGACGATCATTGGCGTCCATCTGGAGACCGCGCTGTGGATCGGCCTGATGGTGCTGTTCTACCTGCTGCTGCCCCGGCAGGTCGAAACCGACTGGGACTGGCAGGACCTGATCCTGGCCGCCGACCGCGACTGGCTATGGCTGGAGCACCTGACCAACGCCTTCTATGCCCTGGTGTTGGTGGCGTGGGGGCCGGTCTACGTGGCCTGCGGGTTCAGCCTTTACCTGAACCGGCGCACCGTGCTGGAGGCCTGGGACATCGAACTGGTGTTCCGGCGCCTGCGCCAGCGCCTGAACGGCCTCGCGCCGGCCCTGCTCCTGGCGGCGGCCCTGCTGTTGCCGACCCCGCCGCCGACCTGGGCGGCTGAACCGGCCGACGCCCCGGATGCGCCGCGCCTGCTGCACCAGCCTTTGACCAGCCAGGCCTCCCGCGACAGCATCAAGGCCTTGCTGGAGCAGCCGCCGTTCAAGAACACGCAAACCGTCACCCGCTACCGCTTCGGCGACGATCCCGACACGCCAGGAACAGGTCGCGAAGGCGCCGTGCCGCAATGGCTGGAAACACTGCTCGACTGGCTGGACGGCCGGCATTTCAACGGAGTGGCGCAACTGATTGAAGCGCTGTTGTGGGGCGCCTTGTCGACCGCACTCGTCTGGCTGGTCTGGCGCTACCGCGACTGGCTGCAGGCATTCGTCAGCCGTCGCCCCACGTCGCCGCAGCGCCCCCGACGACCGGTGACTCAACAGGCCTTTGGCCTCGACCTGAACCGGGAAACGCTGCCCGACGACATCGCCGCCAGCGCCGAACAGCTTTGGGCGACCCAACCCCGCGCAGCGCTTGGCCTGCTCTACCGCGCCTTGCTCAGCCACCTGCTGCACGACTTCGGCCTGACGCTCAAACCCGCCGACACCGAAAGCCAGGTGCTGGTGCGGATCGAGCAGTTGCAGCGCCCGGAACTGCTCGCGTTCAGCCGCAGCCTGACCGGACACTGGCAGAACATGGCCTACGGGCACCGGGTGCCGGCGGCGCACCTGCAACAGGAGCTGTGCGACGGCTGGCGCACCCTGTTCGGCCCGGGAGCGGCGCATTGACCCGGCGCGCCGCCAGACTGGCCGGCGTGGTGGCCGTCGCCCTGCTGGGTGCGCTGTGCCTCTATCTGTACCTCAAGGCCGAGCCCTACCGGCAGGTGATCGACCAGGGCCCCTCACCCGCCGCACGGGCCAACCCTTATCTGGCGGCGGAACTGTTCCTGCGCGGGCGGGGCCTGTCCGTCGCCCATGCCGAAAGCCTGAGCGCCCTGCCCGGGATCGACCCGCGCCGGCACACGCTGCTGCTGTTCGGCGACCGCTCGGGCATGACCCCGCGCCAGGTCGACCAGACGCTGAACTGGGCCCGTGCCGGTGGGCGGCTGGTGTTTGTCGCCGAGTCCTTGTGGGACGAACGCAGCGGCCAGAGCAACGACCTGTTGCTCGACCGCGTGCAGTTGCATCAGTCGCTGAGCAAGGATCTCAAGGAGCCGGCGCCGGACGCGGCGGACGATCCCTATCCGGACCTGACCAAGCTGTACCTGGAGGACGAAGACGCCCCGGCCTATGCCGGGTTCGACACCGACTTTCATCTGGACGACCCCAAGAACCTGGCGCAGGCCTGGGCCAACAGCGCCAGGGCCACCCACATGATGCAGCTGGCCTACGGCCTCGGCACGATCACCGTGGTCACCGATGCCGAACTCTGGAAGACCCCGGACATCGCTCGGCACGACAACGCCTGGCTGCTCTGGTACCTGAGCGCCGACACCGCGGTGACCTTGCTGTTCAACACCGAACACGACGGACTGCCGACCCTGCTCTGGCGCCACTTCCCGCAGGCCGTCGTGGCCCTCGCGGCCCTGATCGCGCTGTGGCTGTGGCACGTCGGCGTGCGGCACGGCCCGGTCCGCGCGCCCGCCCCGACCGGACGCCGGCGCTTGCAGGAACACTTGCGCGCCAGCGCCGGCTTCATCCTGCGCCACAACGGTCAGCACGCGCTGCTGCAAGCCCTGCAACAGGACGTATTGCGCCGGGCCCGGCGCCGGCACCCGGGGTTCGACCGGCTGAACGTCGCCGAACAATGGCTGGCGCTGTCGCGCCTGACCCGGCAGCCGACCCGGGCCATCAGCCAGGCCCTGAGCCCGGTGCGCAAGCAACGCCTGTCCAGCGTCGAATTCGCCCGGCAGGTCGCCCACCTGCAATCCTTGAGGAACGCCCTATGAACGAACAGATCGAGCCCGGCACGGCCAGCCATGCCGCCCAGCAACGCCAGCGGGCCAGTCAGTTGGCGCAGGCGGTGCGCGGCGAATTGCGCAAGGCCCTGATCGGCCAGGACAGCGTGATCGACGATGTGCTGACCGCCCTGATCGCCGGCGGCCACGTATTGCTCGAAGGCGTGCCGGGACTCGGCAAGACCTTGCTCGTCCGGGCCCTGGCCAAGACGTTCGGCGGCGAGTTCGCGCGCATCCAGTTCACCCCGGACCTGATGCCCAGCGACGTCACCGGTCACGCGGTGTACGACCTGCAGACCGAACAGTTCAAGCTGCGCAAGGGGCCGCTGTTCACCCACCTTCTGCTGGCCGACGAAATCAACCGTGCGCCGGCCAAGACCCAGGCCGCCCTGCTGGAGGCCATGCAGGAGCGCCAGGTCACCCTGGAGGGGCGTGCCCTGCCCATCGCGCAACCGTTCATGGTGCTGGCCACCCAGAACCCGATCGAGCAGGAAGGCACCTACCCGCTGCCGGAAGCCGAACTCGACCGGTTCATGCTCAAGGTGCGCATGGACTACCCCGACGCCGACCAGGAACTGGAAATGGTGCGCCAGGTCACCCGCTCCAGCCGTGCCGACATGCTCGACGTGCAGCCGCTGCGCACGGTGCTGCAGGCCAAGGACGTCCAGGCCCTGCAACGCATCGCCAGCGACCTGCCGCTGGACGACCAGGTGCTCGACTACGCCGTGCGCCTGGCCCGCAGCACCCGCAGTTGGCCGGGGCTGAGCCTCGGCGCAGGTCCCCGGGCCTCCATCGCCCTGGTGCGCTGCGGCCGTGCCCGCGCCGTGTTGCGCGGCGCGGAGTTCGTGGTTCCGGACGACATCAAGGGCTGCGCGCTCGCCGTGCTGCGCCATCGGGTACGCGTCGCGCCGGAGCTGGACATCGAGGGCCTGCACGTGGACCAGGTGCTCCTGCAGTTGCTCGACCAAGTGCCGGCGCCGCGCCTGTGACCATGCCCATCCCACTTGTGATGAATGAGTTTGCTCCCGCTCGGCTGCGCAGCGGTCGCGTAACCGCCCCGCGGAACCGTCGCGCCTGTTCAGGTCTGCTGCGCAGCCCAGCGGGAGCAAGCTCCCTCGCCACAAGGGGGACGCGCCCATGAAACCGTCGAAACGGCTGCTGGTCTGGCTGTCGGCCCTGCTGGCCCTGGGTCTCCTGCTGGGCAGCTTGAGTGCGATGGACGTCGAGTTCCCGCCGAGCTGGGTGGCGGTCAACTGGGGCCTGCTGCTGGCGCTGCTGGTGCTGGCAGCGCTGGACGCCGTCCGCCTCACGCGCCTGCCCCTGCCCCGCGTGCAGCGGCGAATACCGGGCAGCCTGGCGCTCGGCCGCTGGGGCGAAGTGAGCCTGGAGGTCGTGCACGACTTTGCCGAACCGCTGCGCATCCGGCTTTTCGACCACGTACCGGACGGCATCGACTTCGAACACCTGCCGCTGACGCTTGAGCTGCAGCCGGGCCAGCGCAGCCAGGCCAGCTATCGCGTGCGGCCGCTCAAGCGCGGCCATTTCAGCTTCGGGCATTGCGAGATCAACCTGCCGAGCCCCTTGGGCCTGTGGTCGGGCAAGCGCCTGCTGGACGTGACCGACCACACCCGCGTCTATCCCGACTTCGCCCGGCTCTACGGGGGGCAACTGTTGGCGGTGGACAACTGGCTCAGCCAGCTCGGCGTGCGCCAGCGGCAACGGCGCGGACAAGGCCTGGAGTTCCACCAGCTGCGCGAATTCCGCGAAGGCGACAGCCTGCGCCAGATCGACTGGAAAGCCACCGCCCGCCAGCGCACGCCGATCGCCCGCGAGTATCAGGACGAGCGCGACCAGCAGATCATGTTCCTGCTCGATTGCGGGCGGCGCATGCGCAGCCAGGACGATGAGCTGTCGCACTTCGACCATGCGTTGAACGCGTGTCTGTTGCTCAGTTATGTGGCGTTGCGCCAGGGGGATGCGGTGGGGTTGTGCACGTTTGCCGGCGAGCAGTCCCGTTACCTGGCGCCGGTCAAGGGCAGCGGACAGCTCAATGTATTGCTCAACGCCATCTATGACCTTGAAAGCAGTCAGCGCTCGGCGGATTACCAGAGCGCTGCCCAGAAACTGCTGACACGGCAGAAGCGTCGGGCCCTGGTGGTGCTGATGACCAACCTGCGCGATGAGGATGACGATGATCTGCACGTGGCGGTCAAGCACTTGAGCCAACGACATCAGGTGCTGGTGGCGAGCCTGCGCGAGGCGACGCTGGATCAGGTACTCAGCTTACCGGTGCAGACACTGGATGAAGCGTTGGCGTATTGCGGCACCGTGGATTATCTCAATGCGCGGGCGGAGCTCCATGAGCAGTTAAGAGCTCATGGGGTTCCGGTGGTGGATGTACGGCCGGGAGAATTGGGCGCCGAGTTGATAACGCGCTATTTAGAATGGAAGAAAGCAGGTGGATAAATCACATCGCCAAGGTTCAAGAGCGACGCTGTGTCCACGGTTACCAAAGCAGCCTCAAGCCCATATTGCTTCCCCCTCGGACATGGGCTCTGATTGCTCCCGCGTTTGGTATTACAAACTTGATATCTGCGACCCCATTCGCATCCGTCTCTGTGGAGGGCAAATCTATACCTGGATAAGTCCAGAAAATTTCCTCTCCTTCCAACGAAGCACCGGTACCGTTTTTTAGAATTATGCGAATGTGCGCCGTACCGCCAATGAAATTATCTTGATGCAGCATTCCGATTGAATAAATTGAAGGAAGGGTAGCCTGGTCGACAATTTCAAACTCCAGAAAACGCGACTCACCCACACCAATAGTTGCCTCTAGCAGATGGGTACCCAGCGTTTGTGGCGACCCGAACTCTATAGTCGAGCGACCCTCTGCATCCGTAACAGTAGATGGCAACCCACGTCCCGGGAACGCCCAATTGACTACAACCCCATCCATTGGCTGCCCGAAAAAATGTCCGACTACTTTTATTCGCGCGATGATGAGTTTCCCCCAACGCCCGACAACCTGATACGGACTCACCAATGATTCAACCTTGGCTTTGCCTCTGTCAAACAAAATGCTTGTAGTGTCCCACCCTGCCAAACCACCTTTTACAGTTGCTTCTAGAAGGCCTTTTTCTTCCTGTGAGGGGTATGTAAAAAGAAACTCCGCGACGCCGTTGGCATCAGTCAACGAAGTTGACAAGAAATGCCCAGAATAGTCCCAACGGACCTCTACGCCCTCTAATGGCACCCCGGTAAATGCCGATACCACAACGGCTCGGGCTAGTACTTCGGGTTGTTCAAATGATGGCTGCAAACCGTCAGGGTCATACAGCTCGCTGATTCTCCGCGGCTCATTGAGCGTGAACGCCAGATTCAGATGCAGCCCATTTCCCAGCGAAACCTTCAATGCATTCGCCCCCGTGGTAACGGGCGTGAAATGAACCCTCGCCACACCATAAAAATCAGTCTGGCTGGTTACTCGTCCCAGATCCGGGTGTTCCCAGGTAACCGTCACACCCACCATGGGTCTACCGGTGGTCGAAGCAATCACCCTCACCTGTTCGACCAATTCCTGCCCCCAGTCGAGCGTCTGATAAGTGCTGGCCAAACCTTCGATTTTCATGACGTGCGCCCCCTCACCCAACGACATCGCATTGGCCGGCGACAGGCTGGCCAACCGCTCGGCCCCCAGGCGCAGGGCGAAGCCGCCGTCCTTGATGTCGCCGCACCTGAGCAGGTAATGCAGGCCGATGCCGGAGAACAGGCGCGGCGTCCCGAGCCCCGGTGCCTGGAACTGCAGGCCCAGTTCGGCGGGACCGGTGCCCGTCAGGCCCAGGGTCAGGCTGCGTTCCAGCAACGGGCTGCCCGCCTCGGCCAGCACTTCGATGCGGTGCTCGCCCTTGCGCCGCGGGAAGAACGTCTGCTCGCCCCAGCGGCTGGCAGGCTGGCCATCGAAGCGAACCTGCACGCTGCGCCACGGATCGTCCGCCAATGCCGTCACCGGGAACGAACGCCGTTCCTGGAAACCGTCGAAACGGCTCAGCACCTGCGCCTCGACCGTGTGTTCGCCGGCCAGGGCCGGCGCGAACCCGAACCCGCTCCAGCCGGTCTCGTCGCTGGTCCGGCTGACCACCTCACCCTGAGCGCTCCAGTCCACGCTGGCCTGCGCCACAGGCTGGCCGGTGAACACCGATTCGACCTGCACCCAGAGCCAGGCGCGGTCCTGGCCGACCACCGGGTCGACGGCCGTATCACGACGGTTGGCGACACGCAGCCGGTTGTGCCCCAACTGCATCGCGTCCGCCTGCAATCCCACGCCCAACGCCGACAGCTCCAGGGCCAGGGAAAAGCTTCCGGCCGACGGGCTCGACGTGAAGTCCAGCGCCCAGGCCACACCGCCGTCCTCGATCGGCTGCGCACGGTCCAGGGGCGGCTCGACCCCGGCCTGCAACTCGTCGGCGGGGGTTCCCTGCCACACGAGCCGGCCCTGCAGGCCCACCAGCGGGCTCAGGGGATTGGGCAAATACCGGACGGCATGCCGGGCCCCCAGGCATGGATAGAAAGGTTGCCCCGCCGGCGGCTGCGTCACCTGATCGAGCATCACCGTCAGTTCGTCCGCCAGGTTCGCCGCAATCAGTCGCCCGGTCAGTTCCCTGGGCGAGGCGGCGATGCCGGTCGACAGTTGCAGGGCAAACAATGCGCTGAGGCTTTCCGGCGCCGGGGAGCTGAACGTCCATTCGAGTCCCGTGGCGGTCAGGATCCTGCCGGTGCCGAGCCCGCTGACGCTCAGCCCGATGCCCGGATCGCCCGCGCGCCAGTCCAGCGTGACGGATTGCCCGATGAACGGACTGCCCGCAACCGGCAGGACCTTCAGCACATGCGCACCGCCGCGCCGGCACAGCAACCCCGTGCCGACCAGATCCACGTCGCGCTCATCGAACAGGATCCTGATCCGGTCCTTCCACGGGCTGGTCGCCAGTGCCGTCACGGCAAACGGCCGCTCCACGGCAATGGCTTCGGCGTGGGCCCTGACCCGGGCCGTCACCACCAGGTCGCCGGCCCCCGCCGGACGGTACAGCACGCTCGCCCAGCCCCCCGCTCCCGAGCGGGTCGAAACCGTGCCTTCGGGCGTCACCCAATCCACTAGCGCATTGCTCACCGGGTCGCCGTCGCCGCTGGAGACCACGTGGATGACCTGAACCCGCAGCAGCACGCTTTCGCCCTCGTCCACCACCGGAAACCGGTCGGCTTCGCGCACCTCGCCGATCCGCACCACATTGCGCGCCAGCGACATGGGTTTGGCCGGCGAAGGGTGCAGCAGCTTCGAGCAGACCAGTGTCAGGCTGAACTGCCCGTCCAGCCGGTCTTCGCTCGACAGGGTCCAGTCGAAGTTTGTGCTTTCGACGGACTGCGGCTGGCCGAGCGCCGGTCTGACGCCCACCCCCAACTGTTCGTGCGAATCGCCGCGCCAATGCAATGAAACCTCAGTCCCGAGCATCGGGCTCCCCGCAGGCAACCTCACCCTGAGCAGGTAATCCGTACCGCGGTTGGGATAGCCGGTTTTCTGCGCCCAGGGCAGTGCCTCGCCTTCGACCACTGCCAGTGCGTCGCTCCACGGATCGGTCGCCAGCACCCGCACCTCAAACGGGGCGCTGATTGCACCGCCGGCATAGTAGGGGCTGTCCACCGAGGCCTCGACGATGAAGTCCCCTGCGGCGCCGGGCAGGTAATCGAACCAGGCCCAGCCCTGCGGATCCGAGTCCGCAGCCGCAAGCGTCTGCCCCGCCACCCGCCAGGTCACCGTCCGTCCGCCCAATGGCTGGCCGGTATAGTGCGACGCCACCTGCACCCCCAGCCGGACGCTCTGCTTGAGCGCCAGCACCGGGTAATGGGCCGCCTCCAGCGTGTCGAGGAACACCAGGCGGTGATGCCCCAGCGACACCGTGAGCAGATAGGGATCGGCGGTGTATTGGTTGACCAGGTTGACGGTGAACAGCTCGGCCCCGTCTTCGCCGATCACCGGGCAATCGAGGATCCAGGGCAGGTCCAGCGGTTGGTCTTCACCCCAGGCAGGCGTGGCCACGACCGCTTGCTGCGGATTGCCGTCGCTGGTCAGCGCCGCCCGGGTGGCATGCCAGGCGCTGTCCGGCGCCACGCCGAAGCCCAGGCGGTGGGCCTGGGCCGACGTGGCGCCCTTGCACAGATAGACCGTCTGCCCAGGCGTCAGCGGTTGCTCATCGAGGATCAACGACTGCATCGTCGCCGGCTCCAGATGCACCTCAAGCCGGATACGGGTGATGCAGATTTTCGACAGGTAGTCGCCGGGCGCGTTGGCCGGACTCTGCACCTCGACCACCAGCGTGTCCTGGCCGCTGAACGACAGCGCCAGTTCCTCGCGGTACTCGCGCGGCCGCAACTCCAGCGGCAGTCCGGCGGCCAGACGCGCCCGATCCGCCTCGAGGTCGCGCGACGCACCCGGCAGCAGCGGGATCTCCAGTTTCTCGGGGCGCCCCTGAATGCTGACGCGCAGCCACCCGGCTTCGGTGTGCCGCGTCTCGCACAGAAAGCTCAAGACATAGCGTGCGCCGGGGGAAGGCGTCTTGGGCGCCGACAGGGCCTGGCTCACCGACGACCCGTTGCCGGCCGCCAGGAGACGGATCATGCCCCCCTGATACGCCTCCGCTTCAATCGCCAGCCAGTCCGGATTGAGCGTCCCTTTGCGCCAATGGGTGAACGCTTCGGTGAACGCCCCGTTGAGCACCAGGCTCTGGTTCGCCTGAACGCCTGATTCACTCATGACCGCGCCCCCCTTCGTCAGTGATGTTGCGGGTGCTGCTTTCGATCTGGGTCACCATGTCCTGCACGGTACGCAGAAACGTCGGTTCCCCGGCCTTGGCGGTGTAGCGGATGCGCACGATGATGTCGGTCAGCGAACCGAGCATGGACACCTGCGGTTCCTTTTTCGGCCACGGGAACGACAGGCGCCAGGCGGACACCGCACCGGTGCACTCGAAGGGGTTGAGCAGGCCCTCGTCCGGCTTGGTCCCGTGCATGCCGCTGGCGGCCATGCCCAGCGACAGGGCGATCTGCTGGCCGCTGCGCAGGTTGACCTGCACATCGGCCGGCGCGACGCCTTGCTGGGGGGTGTGCAGATACTTCACCGACTGGGCGGTGGCCTTGGTCGCGGTCATGCTGCCGACCTGCAGCAACGTGGCACGGACGTCTTCGTAAGGCCCGGCCAGCACCGGCAGATCCACCTCCAGCGAACCGATCTGCCGGCAGTAATGCCCCGGATGGTCGCGATCGAACAGCAATTGGGTGAGCCGGAACTCCAGCGTCCCGGTGTCCAGCAAATGCTGCAGCGCGGCCTCCCAACCGTCGAGTCCCGGTTGGGGTTCGAGGCGGTCGTCGAACAGCTTGCGCAGGGAGACGGTCTTGACCACCTCCAGCCGGCGCTCATGCCGTTGCAGGTATTCGCGCTCCATGCGCAACAGGTGACCGCGCAAGTGCTCGCCCGCCGTCAGGCCGTGACGGTTGTCGAGCCAGACCTGCGGCAAGGGAATGACCGAGTCGTAGTCGCCGGTTTCGGCGCTGAGCGAAGCCTGGGCGTTGAGGCACAGGCTGACCACGGCGTCGTAGGCCTGGTAGTGCAAGGCCTTGAGCTGGCCGAGCAGCCAGCCGTACAGCTCGGTGTTGCTCGCGCGCTTTTTCAGGAAGTCATAGACCGTCCGGGCCTGGCCGTTGGCCCGCAGCGTCTGTTGCAGGCCGGTCTTCGCCGCCTGCACGGCGTGGGTCTGCGCGGTGATCTGCTCATCGATGGCCAGCACTTCCGCCAACGCCTGATCCCGCAGCAGCGCCCACTCCTCACGGCGGCGGCGATAGCCTTCGGTGGCGGCCTGCTTGTCGGCGTCGATCTGCAACGCCCCGGCGCCGATGCCCAGCCCGAAACTCACGGCATCGAGAACCGCGTCCAGGCGGCCCCCGCCATTGGCCACGCCGAAGATGATGGGTAACGACGCCAATATCGCCGCGGCAGGCTTGATGTCCGATGAGACCAACGCCATGTTTTTCGAGCGATACAGGTTTTCCATGACGTCGTACTCGACCGCCGTGACGTTCTCGGCGTGCCGTTGCGCATAGGCATCGGCACGCTCCTGGGCGACGGCCCGGCTGCGGACCAGGGCGGCAACACCGGCCTCCTGTTGGCTGATGCTCTGCTCCTGCACGGTCTGGGCATAAGCGCCCAGTTCGATCAGATGGTTCTGCTGCAGGTCCTCTTGCTCGCAGCGGTCGCGCTGCTCAAGGAAACGCAGCACCTGATTGCCGAACTCCTGCAAGGTCTGCACGGCGCGCAGGGCGGCCTCGAAGGTCACCCGCCAGCGGAACGCTCCCACCGCCAGCCGTCCCCCCATGGGCCGCGGCGCTCCGGTGCCCCCGTTCGCCAGGTCGCGCAGCAGCTGGTTCGGGTCCGTGGGCGGGCTGAACAGCGGGATCTGCAGCGGTTTGCCGTCGAGGGTGAGGTTGTTGCGCAGGTTGAACAGCCGCTGGCCCGGCAACGCGAACAGGTCGAGCAACGGCTGGTTGATCGGCGTCTCGAAAGGCTCATTGGCCAGCAGCCCGAGCCGGGGCACGGCATCGCTGGCGGCAGGGACCTCGGCGAGGCTGAAGTCCAGTTCCCGCTCGAACCGGTCGAGCGCCGGGCGCGATGCGCTCCTGCCCAACAGGTTGGCGACCGTGTCGGTCCGCCATTGGTTCGTGGTTCGCGCCGAAGGTGCCTTGCCCATCAGGAACTCGGCCTGCACGTAACACAGCTTCGCCGCCACCAGGCTGTCACGGGTGAGCTGGCGGTAGTACCAGTCGCCCCAGGCCATCAGGTTGCTGACGTACTCGGTGAACACCAAAATCTGAAAGTGCCTGGGCGCCGCGTAACCGATGGCGTCGGGGTCGGTCGGATACAGGCTTTCGCAACCCAGGTTGCCGGGCTTCACCAAGGGCCGGCAACGCCAATACTGCGGCTTGGGATTGGCCGTCGGCGGATCCTCGGGGTCGGCCGCTGCCTGCGGATCGAACAGGTAATGCAGCCAGTCCTGCGCCTGGCTGAACCGGTCCTCGGCGCGCAGCCGCGTCGCCACCAGGTGCGGCAGGTGGAAGAACAGCTCCCAGAAGAACAGGCCGTTGGCGCCGTCGAACGCGCCGTTGAGCTCAGTGATCGGGCCCGAGTCGGGCGGCGGCTCGTCGAGAAACTGCGTGTCCCAGTCCAGCACCGCATCGACGGACACGTTGGAGCGCTGCACCAGTTCAGGCCCGAACAGCGAGTTCAGGCGAGCGAACTTGAGGGCCAGCTCCGGTTGCAGCAGGGAGAGGAACTGCGCCGCGTCCAGTTCGTTTTTCAGCAGGGTCGCCGGGTCGAAGCCCGTGACGTTGATGATGGTCAGATCAAACTTCTTGTGGATGACCGTGCTGTTCCCCCAAGTGAAGGTCACCGGTTGGGCAAACGAGCCTTTGGCACGCTTGAAGACCTGCCAGTCCGTGCTCCAGCCGCCGGCGAGCGGAAAGCTCTTTTCGATAGGCGCAGGATCGCCCGCCGCTCCATTGACCAGATCGAACTTCAGCGTCACCGGATTCCCGCTCAGCCTCGTCGCCCGGCAAAGCCCCTGGATCACCAGCCAGTCCTCTTCGTCGACGCGGAACGCCAGCGCCTGCACGTCCAGAAAGGGCGTCAGGTTGATGGCCGATACAACGGTGGGCACCACGGTCGGCTGGTTCAGCAACGGGTGCTGCACCACCAGGGCATTCAGGAACCGATGACTGGCCGCATGCTCCAGCCAACCGCCGTCATCGTCCGCCACGGGCCGCATCAGCACGTCGCGCACTGCGGCTTCCCGCAACGAGCCCGCGCCGTTCTTCCCGTTCGTCAGCAGTACTCCCAGCTTGCCCTTGGGGTGGTGGCGGTCGGCCCACACGGTCACCACCAGCCGGCAGCCCGCGGACAGGTCCTCATCGAATTCGCGCCCGGCCAGCGCCATCGGCGCCGACCACTGGCCGTTCTGCGTCATGAAGGCCAGCTGAATGTCCAGCCTGTGCGGCAGGTATTCGTCCGCCGTCCGCCCCTCGACCTTGTCGCGCCAATGGGCCCAGACCAGGCACAGGCGTCCGCTCCAGAACACCGGGCGCATATCCAGCACCTTGGCCTCGGCAGGAATGTCCACCGGTTGCCACTCCCCCCACGCGGCCGGATTGATGGCGGTGCAGTCCGGCGACAGCTCGACCTGCGCCTTGCGCCAGAAATACTGGAACGGCGCGGTCCTTTGGCGGCCGACGAAGTAGTAGTCCGCTTTCGCGGGGGAACCGCCGGCCCTGTAGTCCATGTAACCGCTGATGACATCGAGGTTGCAGGTCAGCTCGAAGGCCTGCAGGTAATCGCGCAGCGCCGCCTGCACGCTGTCGGTGCCCAGACGCGTCTGGTTGAGGTTGTTTTCCAGGGTCTTGAACAGGCTGGTCTTGCGCCGGCGCACGAACGGGTTGATGAAGTTCTCGGGGTAGAGTTCGATCAGTTGCAGCGCCGCCCAGTCCGGGTAGTTGCCGTAAAGCGCCCAGGTGGCCACATCGTCCTTGTCGAACTGATGCTCGCCGAACCCGGGCTCCAGCTTGCGGTACACCGCATGGATGTACTGCTGGGCGCAACTGGTCGCTTCGGCCACCCAGGAACTCTGCACCCCATAGCTGTCCAGCGGATCCATGCGCAGCAGTTCGAACAGGTCGGCCGGCGTGCGCAGAAAGCCATAGTCCCGATCCCCGGCACCGTTGACCTGGCCGATGCAGTAATCCACCAGCGCAGCGCGCCGTTTTTCCAGCAGCGCAGCCATCGTGTCCTGTTCCATGAGCCATCCTCCTGCAGTGATGATCCGTCCAGACACACCCGCTCGACCGGCCAGGTCATGCGAAGACCGTCGGGGCGGCGAACGTGATGGGGTCGAAGTAAGTTCTCTTTTCGCTGGCCTCGCTGAGCACGCTCAGGGTGAAGGTGCCGCCGGTGGGGCTGGAGACGAACACCCGCACAAGCCCCCGCGGATCGGTGAAGGTCTGCCGGGGACGGATGACGGCTTGACCGCCCTCTTCTTCCGGCTCAGCGAACCACTGCACCAGGCTGTTGGCGCCCGGATTGCCGTAGGCGTCCATGAGCACGGCATACAGTTCCGCTTCACCGCCGGGCTCCACAGTGTCCAACGGCACCGGCGACTTGAGCGGGGCCGGGAACTGCAGCGAGGCCGTCTCAAACGTGACCTGGACGGTGGGGGCCAGTTGTTCGTCGAACAGGTCCAGCCAATAGGCCGGCGTATCGGTGCCCGTCACCTTGCCCGGCAGGTAATCCGCCTCAACCGTCCCGTCCGTTGCGGTGGCTTGTGCGGCCACGCTGCCCAAGGCCGCCCGCCAGTGCACCATGACCCCGCTCAAGGGCCGGCCGTCGGCCCCCTTGAGCGTCACCGTGAACCGGATGCTTTCGCCAGGCTTGTTGGCGACGACTTCGGACCTGTCGGCGACGCAGCTCATCTGCACGAGCTGTTGCACCCCTCCGGCGATGCGCCCCCCCGGGGCACGGCTCTCAGTGAGGCTCAGCAATGCGTGTTCGGCGGCATCGGCATAGGCCTGGGTGTCCACCTCTTCGGGCAGGCGTCCGATCAGGAAGACGGTCAAGGCGTCCATGCCGCTGTCCGCCGAGAGCGCGCGCACCCGCATCAGCACATCCAGTTGAACCAGGTTCTTGAGCACCTTGAGGCCCGACGGATCGATCCGGCTGACGCACTCGCGAACGTCCTGAACGCTCCAGCCAAAGAACTCGGCCAGCCTGATCGACGCGGCCTGCTGCGCCAGCCACAAGGCATCGCCTGAAACGTCAGGCAAATGATTGACCTGCCACAGATAGTCGAGCAGCTTCTGCTCGGGCTGCTCGCTCATCGCAAAAGCCCGGCTGAGCAACGTGAGGTAATAGAGCGTTCTGACCGAAAGCCCGTGCCGGTCGTCCTGGTTCAGCCAAGCCTTGTGCCCGTATGCCAGATAATCGCGCAGCAGGGCGACACTCAGGCCCAGCTTCGCCACGACCTCGCTGCGGCGCTGGATGTCGGCCAGCAGCGTGAGCAAGGGATCCGGCAACTGATTGCGCTCGCGCACCGGTTCCTCCGCCCCCGTCCTCCGCTCCTGCACCAGGCGCAGAAACCCGTGGATCGAGACGTCCGCCCAGTCCAGCACCGGCGGAACCAGCGCCTCCTCAAGCGTGACGTACACCGCCACCGCTTGCTGAACCACCGCCATCTGCGCCTGCCTGGCCAGCAGGAGCACCCCCAGCATCTGCTCGACAATGACCGCCCGGACGTCGGCGCCGATCTCGCCCAGACCGTCGGTGACCGCATGGTCCAGCACCTCGCGGGCCTTGCTCAGGTACTCCTCCTCCGTTCCTGCGAATGGCCGCACCAGGCCGTCGCCGTCCACCAGCGCCCCCAGCAATCCAAGCCAGTCGGCCGCCGGCAGCGGCGGCACGCCGGCCATCAAGAGCCCGTTGTTGGAAAACAGGGCTGCCGGCAGCAGGCTGACAACCTTGTCGAACAGTTGCCGCTGCGCATCGGACGCCGCGCTCGACGGTTGCGGCGCAGCAACCTGCTGCAGCATCCACAGCACCGGCAGGTCGCGGTCACGGCACCACTGCACACAGGAATGCAAGGCGTGGATGAGGTTCAACACGCCCGCCGCCTCACTCCCCCCTGTGTTGATCCAGGGATCGCCCGCCAGGCCGTTGACCCACTCCTCGCCGCCCAGCGCGTTCAGCATCAGCAGACCTTCGACCGGCGTGATGCCCAGCAGCCTGGGCAGCGTCACCAGACGGTAGAACGCCGACACCACCGCCGGGCTGCGCACCAGGGTTTCGCCGGCCTCGCGGGCCTGGGCGATGGCCACGGCCAGATAGCCGTAGGTCAGCGGATCGATGCCCAATCCGCTGCACAGCTGGTTGACCGTCAGATCGGTGTCCCCTTCGGCCGGCAACACCGCAAAAGGCAAGCCATCGAGCTTCAGGGGCTGGCGGTAGTCGCTCTGCCGATTGAACACCTGATCGAAGTGACAGGCGGCCTCTCCCCGGCCATAGATCGCCATCGAATCGATGAACGCCGCAAAGTCCGGCGCCGTCCAGCCATAGCGCTCACGCAACGACTGAAACAGCCCCAGCGCATGCACCACGTTTTCCGAAATCCACCAGGGGTCGGCCGTGCCGCCCCCACGCGCTTCGGCATTGATGGCAGCCACCAGCAAGGCGTCCACCTGATCGCAGGGCAGCCCCAGCCAGGCGTCCAGGCGCACTTTGCGGTTCATCCGGTCGTAACGGGCCAATCCGGCTGCGTCCAGCGGGCTGACGGACAAGCGGTGCAGGACCGAAGGACCGTCTGCGGCCCTGCTGAGGCTCACGGCCGGTGCCGTGTTGGCATTGAGGTAGACGGAGCCTGAGCGTTCGCTTTCGTCCTCGGCCGGTGCCGCATCGGCGTAAGTCACATTGGCGGAGCGAACAGGCGCAAACCCGCGGATCGAGAGCAAGGCCTCGACGCCCGGCGTGTCCAGCTTTGTCCGCTCACCGAAAAACAGCAATTGATTGAGGTTCTGCCAGGACAGGCCGTCGGCACCGAAATTCCGTGCGTAGAAGTCTTCCCGGTCTTCGAACTCCACTGCAGGCTCCGCCAGCAACCGCCGCTGATAAGGCCCCAGCCGCGAGGCATGGGCCAGCGCACGGCTGGCATCGGTGCCCCAAGCCTGACGGCTAAGGAAATAGGGAAACGACAGGTCGACCTTGTGCGCAAAGTCGCCCACCAGCAAGCCGTTGCGTCGGGCGACGGCGTCCAGCGAAACCCAGTGCTGGTAAAAGGGCAGCCCGTTCGGGTATCGCGACTCGATCAAGGCTTGCTCTACCGGCTGACCCGAACCGTGTTCGGCGATGAAGCTCTCCAGCACCGCCACGATGATGTCCACCGAAGACATCGACCGGTGCACGGCATTGAAATCCACCGACAGCCGTTTCAGGTCGGCCCGGCGCTCGTGCAGCGGGTAGGTGTCCACGCCATAGGGTTCGATGCGGTCGCGTATCCAGCGCAGCAGTTCGATCAGGTACGCCACCGGCGAGGCGAGGGACTCCAGGGCATCCGCCGGGCAGAGTTCGTCGAACGGCGTATTGAACAGGCGCTCGTAGGTGGGCCCGGTCACCATCGACAGCAAGCCGCTGGAGGCGCCCGCCGCCGCTTGCCCCTCGCCGGTCAGCCGATGCTCGATGTAACGGCGCCGGGCATAGGTGACGAGGCTGTTGGCCCTGCGCATGAAGGCCCGGGCCGACTCGTCGCTCATCCCGTACTCGTCGGCCAGGGCCCGGACACCCTTTTCCACCAGCGCGAAGACCGAGCCGCCGGATTTGAGGTAATCCTCAAGACCGGCAGGGCCCTGATCCTTGAAGACCTGTTGAAACAGTTGCAGGGCGGGGCGTTCGGCAGCGTCGCGCATCTTCGGGCTCCTCAGGCAGAGACTGTCCGCAGCAGCCTGGCGAATACGCCAGGCTGCACATGGATTTGATGAGATTTGGCGCCATGAATCGTCGTCCGTCCACTGTCATAAATGACAGTTAACTAGACCATCCATCGGTTATCCGGCATCAGGAACGGGGCGCCTCCGGGGCCAACGCTTCGAAGCGCTCGCTCTCCTGCCAACCGGACACCGTCGGCCCGGCGGCGCCGTCGGTGAGGGTCTGCCTGAACCGGCACCACTGGCCTCCCGCCGGGACTGCCTGAGCAGCGCTGCCCTGCCAGCCGGCGGCGGTCACCGGCATGACCGGTGTCCAGACCTGCTCCGGGTCGAACCAGCTCGTCACCTGCCCGCTGCCCGGCCGCCCCTGGCCCTTGAAGACGACCGGATGAGCGGCCCACTGCCCCGGCGCCGGCAGATCGATGCCCGGCAGGAACGTCTCCAGCACCACCCGGCGCCGGCCCCCCGCCGACTCGAAACCGTCGAACGACGCCACCGCCGTCACCTCGCAGTCGCCGCCGGGCAGGTCACTGAGCAAGGTCACCGACCAGGTGCGGTCCCCCAGCACCGGGGCCTGCGCCGACACCGAGCGGTTGGCGCCGGCCAGGCTCACCGACACCGTATCGCCCGGCACCCCGAAGCCGGAGACCACCACCCGCCGCCCGATGGGCTCGTCCGTCACCGGGGTCTCGATGAACGGCGCGGCGGGCACGACGCTGAACGCCAGCGGCGGGCTGTCCCGGGACGTCAGGGACTCGAACGTTTGCCGGGCGCGCAGGGTCTTGGGGCCGACGGGCAAGCTCACCTCGCCCTTCCAACGGCCTTCGGCATCCACGGCGATGCCCTTGAGCAGCGGTTCGCTGTCGCCCTCCAGCAGCACCTCGACCTTCCCGCCGGGCATGGCCGTGCCCGACAGCGTCGCGGTGCGCGGCAACGTGCCGCCCTGCTCCGGCGCCTCGAAGACCGGCGGCGGCAGCACCACCCGGAACACGCGCAAGTCGCTGCGCTCGGACTCCCGGCCGTTGCGCGCCTGCCTGGCGTCGATGGTGTACTGGCGAAACTCCAGCGCCGTCAGGTCGATGGACCACGCGCCGTCGCTTGTCAGCGTTTTGGGTGCCCCCAGCGGTCTGCCGAACTGGGCGTCGCGCAACTGCATCGTCGCGCCGGCCGCGCCGTTTTCCCCGCGCACGGTCACCTCAGTCCCCACCTCGGCGTTCTGGGCCGGGTAGGTGATGTCGGGTTTGGGCAAGGGGGCATCGACGGTGAACGTGCGCGACACGTCCGCCGACGTCTGACTGGCGGCGGTCTGGGTGACCGTGACGGTGTGGACAATGCCCGGCTCGAAATCGGTGACGCGACGGAACGACCAGACGCCGCCGGTTCCGGGCACCGTGTGGACGGTGGTGCTGTCACTGAACTCGATGTTCACTGTCGCATCCGGCCAGCAAGTGCCGTTCCATTGCGGGGACAGGCCGTCCTCGACCGGAGCGTCGAGCGTCGGCGCCTTGGGCGGGATGGTGACGTTGACCTTGTCCCCATTGGATTCCTGTCCATTGAGGAACTGCTTGACCCGCACGGACCGCTCCCAGGTCGGCCCCCACACCTGCGACACCCGCACCGACCATTGGCCACCGCCGACAACGGCATCGGGTGCCAGCGGCACGGTGCCGCCCTCGTCAAAGAGCCTCACCGCCGCGCCGTTCAGCCCTTTGCCGGAAAAGGTCGGCTGATAGTCCGTCGTGAACGCGACATCTGTCGGATTCGGGAACGTGTGATTGACGGTGAAGGTATAAGGCTGGGATTCGATCCAACCGCCGGCGTTGTCCGAGACTTTCTGGATCGCCTTGAGCTGGTAGGTGCCGAAGGGCCAATTGGCGGCGGTGGTTTCCCAGCGTCCTGAGGTGACCGTCACATTGGGCGGAGCCGTGCCACCGGGTTCGCTGACGACCGAGAGCTGCACCGTGGCACCTGTGTGGCCAGCGCCTGTGAACTTCACGTCGGTGCCGGATGAGGTGGCGGTGACGGCGGTCAGGGCTGGGGGGCGGATCTTGAAGGCGCGGGGGGCACTGGGCAATGACTCAAACTGACCTTTTATCTGCTTGGCCACCAACGAAACAGGCCCGAGGCTGACGGTCACCGAGGCGCTCCATGCGTCCCCTGTCAGCGTCGCGCTTTGGCCGACCCTAGTGCCGGCGATATCGAGCAGGACGTCAACCTTCGCACCGGCCTCGCCGCCCGAACCTGAAACCGTGAACGTTGAACTCTGCAAAGTGTTGGCTGCTGGGCTGGTGATCGCCGGTATCTTGGGCAGCACTATGACGGGGACATCGCGCGCCCAAGGAGACTCGACACCATTGAGCGTTTGGTTGGCAGTGAATACAAAAGCGCCATCCGGCAAGTCGCGCTGCAATGTCGTTGACCAGGTGTCACTCCCATTGACAGTCGCCTGGCCATACAGGATTACGCCGGAGCCGGATTGATAGATTTTGACGACGGCACCAGAAGTGCCCGTGCCTGAAACGACAGGTCTACGTATGGAAATTGTTGAATTCGATATCGGCGACGTGATTACAGGTGCTGTGACATCCCGCCGGATCGTAACGGGATCCGTTGGCCCGGAATTCTGAACTCCACTCAGAGTTTGGAGGACTTGTTCTGCGTAGAAGGCGTTGACTCCCGAAGGTAGCGCAATGTACTTGAGCCAGCTTCCGCTATTATTTTCCACGGTCACAGATCCAAGAGAGACCACATTCCCGTTGGAGTTGCACAGGAAATCAATCCTCCCAAACATGGGCCAGCTAATCCCGTTTCTTCCGGAAACGACAAAAGGCATTCCGACCAGTGCGTTAAAGGCTGGCACTTCAATGATCGGTTTCCTTGAGGGGATAAAACGCTCTCCCCTGCGTTCATGAGGCTCAGCATCATTGTCAAAGCCATCATAGTCCACCTCAATAACTATAACTGCGCCGTTACCAGGATCAATCAGGCCCGCGTCTAAGAGCACCTCATAGTCATGCCATTGGTCGTCTTGGAGCATAGAGTCAGGCGAGTTCTTGCGAGCTTGTTCCCCGGAAAAAATTAACAAATCGATATTGGCCCTTCTCCAAGTTCCGTATCTGGTGGTCATGTGATAACGCAATGTCTTTACGTAAACTCGACCATTTTCGAATTTATATAGACACTCCAATTGGGTCTTCAACGAAGGCACCCGTATATGGGTCTGATGAAGGGTTGTCTTGAGTGCATCCGCCCAAAAGACCTCAGAATACTGAATGCCTTCGCCCCTTTCGCGAAATGAACCATCTTCGAATCCTGGGATTTGCGCACCATTGGAAGTCTGTACTCCTGCCTCCAACCAATCCTCGCCTTTTGCATCATCATTGTCGTCAGTCATTTCAGATGATCTCGATTCAGGGATTGTTAGTTTTGCCCAAAGCCTACGGTCGAGCTGAATCGATCACCACTGTCAGACCTGACAGTCATGGAGATCAAAAACGCATAAAAAACGCAGGATCGATTTCCAATCCCGAACTACGAATGGAAGGGCACCGGATGGTCAGATGGGAAGGGCGTTGAGTGCGTTGACGCTTTCGCGGGCAAGCCGCTCTCAAAGGTTTCGGTAGCGACCACCCAAACACAGTATGGGAGCGAGCTTGCCCGCGAAGCCTTTAAGTAAGGGATGGGAATCAGGCCGAGGCCGGCAACGGCTGAAAGCTGAAGTACTGGCGCAACGCCTCGATCAGTTGCCCATACTCCGGCGGCGGCCGGTGCAGGCTGAAGCCGGCGTCGTAGTGCCGGGGGGTGGCGTCCTCATGGCACCACAGGCAACACGCGGTGAGATCGATCACCTGCTGGCAACCGTCCCCCACGGGAATTTTCAGGCGCAGGCTGAACTCCGCCCCGATCATCATCGGCAACTGGCTGATGAGCATCAGGCCGTCTTCGGACACATTGCCGATGAAGCCGATGGGCCGGTCGGTGACGCTGTTGAACACCCGCAAGAAATACGGCAGTTGATGCCGTTCGATCCGACGTTCGGTAAACATGAGCGTATCGCCACGCAAGGCCCTGTGCCCGGGCCGCACTGTGCTTCGGAACGGGTCACTGCCCAAGGCCCGCTCTCCCCGCTTCCGGTGTGACGGTCGCTACATCGCCGTCACCTGACTGCAGCCGGTCGCAGGTGTTGCTCCGGTCGGATCCATGGCCGAACCGGAATGATTCGACTATAGCTCAGGTTGTACACGCCGACAGCTTTTGTATGACAACCGCCATCAGAAGCGGGTCGGACGCACCGGCGCAGCGGCGCTGCGGGTCGGGTAATGGCCCAGGCTCTGCAGGGTTTCCAGGCGCGCACGGGCGCGGTAGGCGTATTCGCTGTTGGGGTACGAGGCGATGATGAACTGGTAGGTCTGGGCCGCGTCGATGAACATCTTCTGCCGCTCCAGGCACTGGCCGCGCATCATCGACACTTCCGGCCACACGTACGGGCGGGCACGGCTGGCGCGCTCGACCTTGGAAAGCTCAAGCATCACCTGCTCGCAGTTGCCCCGGTCGTAGGCGCTGTAGGCGTTGTTCAGGTGGTGGTTCATCGACCAACGGGTGCAGCCCGTCACGGCGAGGACGCTGAGGGCAAGGGCGGCAATGGGCAACAATCGCATGGGGGTTCTCCTGTCTTGAGCTCTGTATCGACCTTGTGCGGGAAATCTTCAGAACCGTTTGTGCCGATTGTCGCGTTCAAAAAAGAAAACGTTAAGTAGTGCAAACGAACAATGACTACACCCCGAGAGCATAGTAGCCTTCGCTGGCGCTTGAACCTGAGGAGTCTTTGCATGTCCGTCCGTCGTACCAAAATCGTCGCTACCCTTGGCCCGGCCAGTCACTCGCCGGAAGTTCTCGAACAGCTGATTCTGGCTGGCCTGGACGTCGCCCGCCTGAACTTCTCCCACGGCACCCCCGACGAGCACAAGGCTCGCGCCAAGCTGGTGCGTGACCTGGCCGCCAAGCACGGCCGCTTCGTGGCGCTGCTGGGTGACCTGCAAGGCCCGAAGATCCGTATCGCCAAATTCGCCAACAGCCTGCGCGCCAAGGAACTGATCCTGAGCTTCATCGACGAG
>NZ_JBIVHR010000037.1:0-55824 GCF_044749305.1 Pseudomonas sp. NPDC089534
CCGGTCGGCTTGACCTTGGACATGTCCGACCGGCAAGCGCGTCGCGATCATCGGCGCGGGCCCGGCGGGCCTGGGTTGCGCCGACGTGCTGGTGCGCGGCGGCGTGACCCCGGTGGTGTTCGACAAGAACCCGGAAATCGGCGGCCTGCTGACCTTCGGCATCCCCGAGTTCAAGCTGGAGAAGACCGTGCTGAGCAACCGGCGCGAAGTCTTCACCGGCATGGGCATCGAGTTCCGCCTCAACACCGAGGTGGGCAAGGACGTGACCATGGAGCAACTGCTCGCCGAGTACGATGCGGTGTTCATGGGCATGGGCACCTACACCTACATGAAGGGCGGCTTCGCCGGCGAGGACCTGCCGGGCGTCTACGACGCGCTGGACTTCCTGATCGCCAACGTCAACCGCAACCTGGGCTTCGAAAAGTCGCCGGAAGACTTCGTCGACATGAAAGGCAAGAAGGTCGTGGTGCTCGGCGGCGGCGACACGGCGATGGACTGCAACCGCACCTCCATCCGCCAGGGCGCCAAGTCGGTGACCTGCGCCTACCGCCGTGACGAGGCGAACATGCCCGGCTCGCGCAAAGAGGTGAAGAACGCCAAGGAAGAAGGCGTGAAGTTCCTCTACAACCGCCAGCCGATCGCCATCATCGGCGAAGACAAGGTCGAAGGCGTGAAGGTGGTCGAGACCCGTCTCGGCGAACCGGACGCCCGTGGCCGCCGCAGCCCCGAGCCGATCCCGGGCTCCGAAGAGATCATCCCGGCGGACGCCGTGGTCATCGCGTTCGGTTTCCGTCCGAGCCCGGCGCCGTGGTTCGAGCAGTTCAGCATCCAGACCGACAGCCAAGGCCGTGTCGTGGCGCCGGAGAAGGGCCAGTACAAGCACCAGACCAGCAACCCGAAGATCTTCGCCGGCGGCGACATGGTGCGCGGCTCCGACCTGGTGGTGACGGCGATCTTCGAAGGCCGCAATGCGGCTGAAGGGATCCTCGACTACCTGGGCGTCTGACCGGGCGGCACAAAACCCTGTAGGAGCGAGCCTGCTCGCGATGAAGGCATTTCAGTCACTGCAGAGTGGCTGATCCGCCGCCATCGCGAGCAGGCTCGCTCCTACAGTTGTTTCTCGGTGTTGCCGAAACCTGCGCATTCATTGCGACAAATTGACCCGATAGACAAAAGGCTGACCTGCATCCGTGCCTTTTGCGCCGCGCTCTGAGAAAATGCCCGCACTTTTTTTCCGGATGCCGACATGACTGCCCTGAAGAACGACCGTTTCCTCCGCGCCCTGCTCAAGCAACCCGTTGACGTCACCCCGGTGTGGATGATGCGCCAGGCCGGCCGCTACCTGCCTGAATACCGCGCCAGCCGTGCCCAGGCCGGTGATTTCATGAGCCTGTGCATGAACCCGGCGTTCGCTTGCGAAGTCACGCTGCAACCCCTCGACCGCTATCCGCAGCTGGACGCGGCGATCCTGTTCTCCGACATCCTCACCATCCCCGACGCGATGGGCCAGGGCCTGTACTTCGAGACCGGCGAAGGCCCGCGCTTCAAGAAGGTCGTCAGCACCCTGGCCGACATCGAAGCCCTGCCGATCCCTGATCCGCAGAAGGACCTCGGCTATGTGATGGACGCGGTCAGCACCATCCGCCGCGAACTGAACGGCCGCGTGCCGCTGATCGGCTTCTCCGGCAGCCCGTGGACCCTGGCGACCTACATGGTCGAAGGCGGCTCGTCGAAAGACTTCCGCAAGACCAAGGCCATGCTCTACGACAACCCGCAGGCCATGCACCTGCTGCTCGACAAGCTGGCGCAGTCGGTGACCTCCTACCTCAACGGCCAGATCAAGGCCGGCGCGCAGGCGGTGCAGATCTTCGACACCTGGGGCGGCAACCTGTCGGCGGCGGCGTACCAGGAGTTCTCCCTGGCCTACATGAAGAAGATCGTCGGCGGCCTGATCCGCGAACACGAAGGCCGCAAGGTGCCGGTGATCCTGTTCACCAAGAACGGCGGCCTGTGGCTGGAAAGCATCGCCGACGCCGGCGCCGACGCGCTGGGCCTGGACTGGACGTGCGACCTGGGCAACGCCCGCGCCCGTGTCGGCGACAAGGTCGCGCTGCAAGGCAACATGGACCCGACCGTGCTCTACGCCAAGCCGGAAGCGATCCGCAGCGAAGTCGGGCGCATCCTCGCCAGCTACGGCAAGGGCAGCGGCCACGTGTTCAACCTTGGCCACGGCATCACCCCCGAGGTCGATCCGGAACACGCCGGTGCGTTCCTGCGGGCGGTGCATGAGCTGTCGGCGCAGTATCACGAGTAACCGACACCCGATAAAAATGCGGGAGCGAGCCTGCTCGCGATGGCGGAGTGTCAGACACGCATGTTCTGACGGATCCTCCGCTATCGCGAGCAGGCTCGCTCCCGCAGTTGTTTTTGGGCTCAGGCTTTTACGCCACCGAGGGGCGCGAGCTTCGACAGCTTCAACGCCACCAGCAGCGCCACCAGCAACAGCGCGCCGATGAACAGGCCGATCCCGTTCCACCCGCCCAGGTGCCAGAACACCCCGCCCGCCGTTCCGGCGATGCTCGATCCCGCGTAGTAGCTGAACAGGTACAGCGACGATGCCTGCCCCTTGGCCTTGGTCGCGCGGCGGCCGATCCAGCTGCTCGCCACCGAGTGCGCACCGAAGAAGCCGAACGTGAAGATCAGCATGCCGGTGATCACCAGCGCCAGCGGCGTGGCCATCGTCAGGGCGAGGCCGGCGAACATCAGCACGATGGTGGCCCACAGCACTTTGCGCCGGCCCAGCCGGTCGGCCAGTGAGCCGATCTTCGCCGAGCTGTAGATGCCTGACAGGTACACCACCGACAGCAGGCCGACGAACGCCTGATCCAGGTGATACGGCTCGGCCAGCAAGCGGTAGCCGATGTAGTTGAACAGGGTGACGAACGCGCCCATCAGCACGAAGGCTTCGAGGAACAGCAGCGGCAGGCCGGCGTCGCGAAAGTGCATCAGGAAACCGTCGAGCAGGCTGCGCGGGTGCAGCGAGCGGGGGCGGAAGTTGCGCGATTCGGGGAGGATCCTCCAGAACACCGCCGCCGCGACCAGCGCCAGGGCGCCGAGCACCAGCATTGCCGTGTGCCAGCTGACGAAGTCGATCAGCACGCCGATGATCAGGCGCCCGCTCATGCCGCCGATCGCGTTGCCGCCGATGTACAGGCCCATGGCCAGACCCAGGTGCTGCGGATGGATCTCTTCGCTGAGGTACGTCATGGCCACCGCCGCCAAGCCGCTCAGCGAGAGCCCGACCAGCGCACGCATGAACAGCACGCCGTGCCAGCTCGGCATCATGGCGCTGGCGAGGGTGCACAACGCGGCGGCGAACAGCGCGGCCACCATCACCGGCTTGCGGCCGATGCGGTCGGAAACCGGCCCGGTGATCAACAGACCGACGGCCAGCAGCGCGGTCGCGACCGACAGGATCAGGCTGCTTTGCGCGGCATTGATCGAAAACTCTTTGGACAGCAGCGGCATCATCGGCTGCACGCAGTACAGCAGGGCGAACGTCGCGAAGCCGCCGCAGAACAGCGCCAGCACCGTGCGCATGAACGCCGGCGTGCCTTTTTCGATGTAGATCTCTTGCAGTTCGGCCCTCACGTCGTCTTTCGCGGCGGGAGGGATTTCATGGGTCAGGGGGGCGACGGCGGTTTTCACTTCAGACCTCGGAGGGCACGGGCTGGCGGGCAGTGAAAAAATCATATAGCTGGCTAATGTTTCTATCCAATATATTGTTCGACCTGTTTGATAGCTTTGACGACCTATTGGAATCACCATGGAATTACGTCACCTGCGCTACTTCATCGCGGTGGCCGAAGAGCTGCATTTCGGCCGCGCCGCCCAGTCGCTGGGCATTTCCCAGCCGCCCTTGAGCCAGCAGATCCAGGCGCTGGAGCAGGAAATCGGCGCCCGCCTGTTCGAGCGCACCAACCGCCGGGTCGAGCTCAGCGAGGCCGGACGGCTGTTCCTGGAAGAGGCGCGGCTGGCGCTGGCCCAGGTCGACAAGGCGGCGGACGTCGCCCGGCGTGCGCAGTTGGGGGAGCTGGGCGAGCTGAAGATCGGCTTCACCTCGTCGGCGCCGTTCAACTCGACCATCCCCCAGGCGATCTTTTCTTTCCGTCAGCGTTTTGCGGCGGTGCACCTGAAGCTGCGGGAGATGAGCAGCACGATGGTGGCCGATGCGCTGCTGGACGAGTCGATCGAGGTCGGCATCATGCGCCCGCTGGCGGGGCTGCCGGACTCGCTGAGCGTGGTCGAGCTGACCCGCGAGCCGCTGGTGGCGGTGCTCAGCGCCAAGCATCCGTTGGCGTCGGGCAGCGAGGACGGCCTGTTCCTGTCGGCGCTGGCCCTGGAGCCGTTCGTGTTTTTCCCCCGCAGTTACGGCAGCGGCCTGTACGCGCAACTGTTGAGCCTGGCCCGCGACGCCGGTTTCAGCCCGCATTTCGCCCAGGAGGCCGGCGAGGCGATGACCATCATCGGCCTGGTGGCGGCAGGGCTGGGCGTGTCGGTCTTGCCAGCGTCCTTCCAGCGGATGCGCATCGACGGCGTGGTCTACCGTCCGCTGCTCGACCCGACGGCGGTGTCGGCGGTGTGGCTGGTGCAGCGCAAGGACCAGAAATCGCCGATGGCCAAGGCGTTCGTGGAGTTGCTGACGCGCAAGGTCGAGCCCTTGACGGCGTGAACGCTGCGCGGTCTATCGCGGGGATTGCGTCGGAAATTTGGGGATGGGCCGGGCAGCTCAAGGCACTCTGACCAGATCCCCCTTGAGCGCCACCCGCGTCACAAACACCCCGGCCCGGCACTCATAGGTGTTCAGGTCCTTGCGCACATGCCGGTCGTAGAAGCTCACGATGTTGGTCACCGCGTTCGCCCCGACCCGCTTGGCCTCGGCCTGCAGCGCGATCAGGTTAGATTGCAGCACCCATTCGCACGAATCGTGGTCGCTCTTGTTGAACCCGTTGGTGCCCAGATCGCTGACCGCATCCCGGCGCAGCATCTGCTGCACGCCCTGCGGCCCGTTGCCGGCCAGGTAGAACTTCACGCTGCCGTCCAGGCGCCCGGCGCGGATCGCGTCCGACAACACGGTCTCGAACGGCATGTACATCAGGTTGGTGGCATGGCTGGCGCCCGGCAACAGGCTGAGGGCAGCGGCGGCGATCAGGGCTTTCACTTGCATGGTCTTCTCCTTGACGTGAAAGAGAACCGCGAGTGACGGGCCCGCCGTTCCGACAGGTATCTGCGTTGACCTGCTTGAGCGAGTGTAGATGCTGCCACCGGCCAATGCTGGGCCGGACAGGGGATGGGCAATGGCACGACAAAGGGCGCCGAAAGGCGCCCTTTTCAGTGTCCGGCGTCACTGCACCTTCGCCAGGTCTCCCTTCAGCGCCACTCCCGCCATGATCGCGCCGGCGTGGCACTCGTAGGTCGAGGCGTCCTTGCGCTCGTTGCTCTTGTAGTAGCTGACGATGTTGGTCACGGCGTTGGCGCCGGCGTTCTTCGCGGCCTGGTGCAGGCTGATGATGGCCGATTGCACGACCCACTCGCAGGCCACCTGGTCGGACTTGTTGAAGGCGTTGGTCTTCTTGTTGGTCACGGCGCCGGGACTGACCACGGTGACCTTGCCGGCCGGCACGTTGCCCGCCAGGTAGAACTTCACGCTGCCGTCGATCTTGCCGGTGCGGGTCGCTTCGGCGACGGCCTTGTCGAACGGCAGGTACATCGGTGTGTCGCGGGCCTGGCTGACGCCGGGCAGGGCGATGATCAACAGGGCGGCGAGGTGTTTCAAACGCATGGTGGTCTCCTTGACCGGGTGGTTCAGCGCCAGCGGCGGAAGATCAACGACGTGTTGACGCCACCGAAAGCGAAGTTGTTGTTCATCACATGTTCATGGCTCATCTGCCGGAACTCGCCGCGCAGGTAGTCGAGCTTGCCGCAGTGCGGATCGACCTCGTCGAGGTTGAGCGTGTGCACGTACAGGTCGCGGTTGAGCATCTCGATGCTGAACCACGACTCCAGCGCGCCGCAGGCCCCCAGGGTGTGGCCCAGGAAGCTCTTCTGCGAGCTGATCGGCATGCGTTCGCCGAACAGGCCGCTGGTGGCCAGGGTCTCGGCGATGTCGCCCTGCTCGGTGGCGGTGCCGTGGCCGTTCACGTAGCCGATGGCGTCCGGGGCGAGGCCGGCGTCTTCCAGCGCCAGCTCCATGGCCCGGCGCATGGTGACCTGTTCGGGGCGGGTGGTGTGCTGGCCGTCGGCGTTGCTGCCGAAGCCGACGATCTCTGCGTGGATCCGCGCGCCGCGGGCCAGGGCATGCTCCAGTTCCTCAAGCACCAGCATGCCGGCGCCCTCGCCGATCACCAGGCCGTCGCGGCCCTTGTCGTAGGGGCGCGGCGAGGTGTGCGGGGTGTCGTTCTTCAGGCTGGTGGCGTACAGGGCGTCGAACACCATGGCTTCGGTCGGGCACAGCTCTTCGGCACCGCCGGCGAGCATCATCGGCAGACGGCCGAACTTGATCGCCTCATAGGCGTAGCCGATGCCCTGGCTGCCGCTGGTGCAGGCGCTGGAGGTCGGGATCAGGCGCCCGGTGAGGCCGAAGAAGATGCTGATGTTGGCCGCCGTGGTGTGCGGCATCATCCGCACGTAGGAGTTGGCGTTCAGGCCTTCGGCCACCGAGTTGAGCAGCATGTTGCCGAACGCCTTGATCTCGTCGGTGCTGCCGGTGGAGGAGCCGCAGGCAACGCCCATGCGCCCGTCCCGGATCGAGTCGTCGCCGAGCAGGCCGGCATCGGCCAGCGCCTGTTCGGCGGCGCCGACGGCCAGGCGCGAGACCCGGCCCATGCTGCGCAGTTGCTTGCGCGTCCAGTGCGCCGGCACCGAAAAGTCATCGATGGGGCCGGCCAGGCGCGTGTTGAGTTCGCTGAACCGGTCCCACTCGTCCATCCGGCGGATGCCGCTGCGGTTGGCGGCGAAGTTGCCGGCGATGGTGTCCCAGTCGCTGCCCAGCGAAGTGATGCCGGCCATGCCGGTGACGACGACGCGTTTCATCAGCACAGGCCTCCGTTGACTGCCAGCACTTGACGGGTGATGTACGACGCTTCCGCCGACATCAGGAAATTCACCGCGCCGGCCACTTCTTCCGGGGTGCCCATGCGTTGCGCCGGGATCATTTTCATCAGTTCTTCCACCGGCACGTTTTCGTCGAGCATCGCCGTGTCGATCAGGCCCGGCGCGACGCAGTTCACTGTGATTTTGCGCTTGGCCAATTCGATCGCCAACGCTTTCGCGGCGCCGATCACACCGGCCTTGGAGGCGCTGTAGTTGACCTGGCCGCGGTTGCCGATCAGCCCCGACACCGAGGTGATGCAGACGATCCGCCCGGCGGCGCGGCGGCGGATCATCGGCATCGTCAGCGGGTGCAGGACGTTGTAGAAACCGTCGAGGTTGGTGCGCAGCACCACGTCCCAGTCATCGTCGCCCAGGGCCGGGAAAGCGCCGTCGCGGGTCAGGCCGGCATTGAGCACCACGCCGTAATAGGCGCCGTGGGCTTCGACGTCGGCCTCAAGGATCGACTTGCAGGCCTCGCGGTCGGCCACGTCGAACTGCAGGATCCGGGCGTTGCGGCCCAGCGCTTCGATTTCGGCCTTCACGGCGTGAGCCTCGGCCATGCCGCTGCGGCAATGCAGGACGATGTCATGGCCTGCGCGGGCCAGGCGCAAGGCGATGGCGCGGCCGATGCCACGGCTGGAGCCGGTGACCAGTACGGATTCAGTCATCGTTCGACTCTCTTTTTTGTTCAGACGGGGTTTGTTCAAGATAATTCGCCGGCTGCGGCGGGCGGAACACGTTCAGCCGGGCGCTGGCCTCGATGCCGGGCGCGTTGATGTGGCATTCGAACACGCCCATGCCGTTGTCGTCCTCCAGCGAGCGGATGCCGTGGACCGTCAGTTCGCTGCCGGCCGGAAACGCTTCGACATTGCACTCGAACCGGCGGGTGCCCAGCAGGAAGCCCAGCTCGACGGGGTTGCCCTTCAGCCTTGCGTGGCAACCGGCGAACGCGGCGACGCTCTGCGCCATCAGTTCGATGCCGACCCACGCCGGCAGGCTGCCGTCGGGCAGGCTGAACAGTCCGCCGGGGCGGACGGTGAGGCAGGTGCGGATCTGCTCGTCGTCGAAGCCGAGGATCCGGTCGATCAGGATCATGTCGCCAGCGTGGGGCAGCAGTTCGGCGAGCGGCCAGTCGTTCATGGTGCGTCTCCGATAATCAGGCTGACGTTGTTGCCGCCGAAGGCAAACGAGTTGCTCATCAGGCAGCGGGGTGCAATGGACGACAGGCGGTCGTCTGCGGTCACCCAGCGCAGGGCCGGCAGCGCCGGATCCGGCTGGCCGTCCCAGACGTGCGGCGGCAGGCGGTGCCTTCGGTTGCCGGCTTCAAGGCTCAGCCAGCAGAACGCGGCCTCCAGCGCCCCGGCGGCGCCGAGGGTGTGGCCGGTCATCGGCTTGGTCGAGGAACACGGCACGCCGTCCGGAAACAGGCTGGCGACGGCCAGGCTTTCCATGGCGTCGTTGTGCTGGGTCGCCGTGCCGTGAAGGTTCAGGTAACTGATCTGCGAGGCTTGCAGGCCGGCGCGGTCCAAGGCCTTTTGCATCGCTTGCAGCGCGCCGCGGCCGGAGGGCTCCGGCGCGGAAATGTGGTGCGCGTCGGAGCTGGCGCCATCGCCCAGCAGAGCGATCGCAGGACCTGCGCCGCGCTCGCGGCTCATCACAAACAGTACGGCCGCCTCGCCGATGTTGATGCCGTTGCGGTTGGCCGAGAACGGATTGCAGCGCTCGTCCGACACCGCCTCCAGCGCGGTGAAACCGTTGAGGGTCAGCTTGCACAGGCTGTCGACGCCGCCGCACAGCACCGCATCGCACACGCCCAGGTCGAGCAGGCGGCGGGCGCTCATCAGCGCACGGGCGCTGGAGGTGCAGGCGGTGGAAATCACATAGGCCGGGCCGCTCAGCTGCAGCCAGTCGACCAGGAAGTTCGCCGGCGCGCCGAGCTCCTGCTGCCGGTAGTCGTAGTCGGCCGGAAAGCGCTGATCGCGGATGTAGCGGGCCAGGCCCTGGCTGGCCTCGTCGATGCCCGAGGTGCTGGTGCCGAGCACCACGCCGACGCGGTCGGGGCCGTAGGTGCGGATCGCCTGTTCGATGTCGTCGCGGATCTGCAGGGCGGCTTCCAGCAGCAACCGGTTGTTGCGGCTGCCGTGCGCCGCCAGCGCCGGCGGGATCGGTGCGAGATCGCCGTGGACGCCCGCCACCGGCAGTTCGCGCTCCGGCACCCAGCCGGACTCGCGGCGCATGCCCGAGCAGTCGCCGGCGAACAGGTTGCGGGCGACTTCAGGCTTGCCGCGGCCCAGGGCGCAGACCACGCCGAGGGCATTGAGATAGGCGGTCATGGCGTCGGTTCACCGAGGGGGGAGACGCGGTAGTGCGGGCCTTGGGGCAGATTCACTTCGAAGCTCAACGGTTGTGCGTAACGGATGTCCCAGCGCGCCGGCAAGGAACGTTGCCCGCCGCCTTGCTGCGCGGCGGGGTAGTTGCGTGTCAGCTCGTCCGCCGGGGTCAGGGCGAACAGCAGCGCGGCGAACAGCTCCCGGGCTTCCGGGTTGGGCGGCAGCAGGCCGTCGGCCTGCCAGCTTCCGTCGATCAGTCGCTGACGGGCCTGGGGAATGCCCAGGGGATCCATCATCGACCAGCGGATCCCGGCGCCTTCGCGCTGGATCACCAGCAGCCAGTCCTGGCGCTGGCCGGCCAGTTGCCGCTCGACGTGCAGTTGCAGCGGCAGCGGCAGCGCCGGGTTGCCCGCAGGCAGCGGCGCCTGGCTGGCGCAGGCGCTCAGCAAGGCCAGGCAGGCGACCACGAACAGTCGCAGCGCCGCGGACACGGCGGCGAAGGCGGGCGGGGCACCGCTTCCACAAGTTGCGTGCAGCATCAGTCGGCGACCTCCAGCGGTTTGCGGGCGACGACATTGACCAGGGTCTCTTCCCGCTGGCCGAACGGTTTGGGCCGGCGCAGGCCGAAGCGCTCGAGCAGGCCGAAATCCTTCGCCCGGCTCCACCACAGGTACGGGTACGAGACGTTGCGTTCGGTGAATTCGAATCCTTGCCCGCGGATCATGTCCAGATACTGCGCCGCGCTCTTCTGCACCTGCATCGGATGGCGGAACAGCCAGCGGATCACCCATGTATCAATGTAGGCCTCGGTGGACTCGGCGAACAGCAGGTGACCGCCGGGCTTGAGCACCCGGTAGAACTCGGCGAGGGCCTTTTCCTGTTCCACCAGATGATGGAAGGTCTGGTGGCAGAACAGCAGGTCGACGCTGTTGTCCGCCATTTTGAGCGTGGCGCAGTCGCTGCCGATCAGCTCGACGTCCAGGTTCAGGCTGGCGGCCTCTTCGGCGCTCAGGGCGAGGCTGTGCGGGTCGGCGTCGAGGCCGATCAGGTGCTTGGGCGCGAAGGTCTGGTGCAGGTGGCGGAACGACTTGCCCTGGCCGCAGCCGGCGTCCAGCAGCACCGGACGCTCCGGCAGCGGCCCTTCGAACAGCCCGCGCAGGTCGTTGATCGCCACGCGCAGCACATGGTGCTGCCAGGTGTGGCTGCGCAGGAACCAGAAGCCGAAACGGGTTTCCTCGACGTAACTGTCGCTCAAGTAGTTCATGGGGCGTCCTTTGCACAGAGTTCGGAAATCGTTTTCAGCCGGCGGCGCGCTTCGCTGACGAACGGGTTGCGCCCGTCCCAGGCATAGCCGGCGAGGATCGAGCAGATCATCCGGCGGATGTCCGGGGAGGCGTGCTCATGGAAGATCACGTCCTGGAAGGTGCCGGCGTACCAGCCTTCGACGTAGGCGCGGAACGTGTCGACGCCGCGTTTCAGGGGGACGGCGAATTCGTCCTGCCAATCGACCGCTTCGCCCCGCAGCTGACGGTGCAGCAGGCCGGCGGCCATGCTCGCCGAGCGCATCGCGATGGTCACGCCGGAGGAAAACACCGGGTCGAGGAATTCCGCCGCGTTGCCCAGCAGCGCGAAGCCCGGGCCGTGCAGGGTCTTGACGTTGGCCGCGTAGCCGCCGAGGGCGCGCGCGGGGGTGTCCCACACGGCATGCTCCAGCACCCGGGCCAGGCTCGGCGTTTGCGCGATGAAGCCGCGCAGGCAGGCGTCGAGGTCGCCATCGCGCCCCTGGAAGTGTTCGGCGCCCGCCACCACGCCCACCGAGCAGCGGCCGTCGCTGAACGGGATGGTCCAGAACCAGACGTCCCGCTGCTGCGGATGGACGGTGACGAGGATCTTCTCGCGGTCGAAGCCCGGATGGACGATGCGGTCCTCGACGTGGGTGAACACCGCCTGGCGCAGCGGGAAGTCCGACGGCGCCTCCAGATCCAGCAAGCGCGAAAGCACCCGGCCATAACCGCTGGCGTCGAGCACGAAATCCGCTTCGACGCGGTATTCGCCGCCGTCCTCGCGCTGCACGGTCAGCTGCGGCCGCGGACGGTCGAAGTCGACGCCGGCGATGGTTTCGCCGTAGCGGATCTCCACCCCTTGCAGGGCGGCCTGATCCGCCAGCAGCTTGTCGAAGCCGGCGCGCTGCACCTGGAAGGTGGTCGGTTTGCCGGCGGTGAACGTGTCGCTGAAGTCGAAGGCGCTGTAACGCTCGCCCCAGGCGAACGCGGCACCGGTCTTGAGCTGGAGTCCGGCGGCGTTCACGGCGTCGAGCATGCCGGCCTCCTCGACGAAGTCCAGGCAATGGCACAGCAGGCTTTCGCCGATGGAGAAGCGCGGGAAATGTTGGCGCTCGATCACCAGCACATCGTGCCCCTGGCGCTTGAGCAGCGCGGCGGCGATGGCGCCGGACGGGCCGGCGCCGATCACGGCCACCTGACGGGATTCCATTTCAACGGTCGGCACGTGAGCTCCTGGCCGGGGCGGCGGTAGGTTTCGGCGACGCGCGGTGCAGGCCGATGAGGGCCGGCATCAGCGTCGCGAACAGCCCCATCAGCATCAGCGCGAAATACAGCGCCGGGCTGATCAGGCCTTGATGCAGCAGCAGGTTGAGAAAGACGATTTCGCTCAGGCCGCGGATGTTCAGCAGCACGCTTTCGCGCCAGCGGCTGGCGCCGGGGAACGAAGCGCCGGCCCAGCCGAGGCCGAGCCAGTTGCCCAGCACTTTGCTGGCGACCGGCAACAGCAGCAGCGCCGCCCATTGCGCGGCCCCGAGGCTGGCGAGGGCGCTGTGCACGTCGATCTGGACGATGCCGAAGGTGAGGATCAGCGGAATGGCGATCCAGGTCTGCAGGCGGCTCATCCAGCGCGCCGGCAGCGGCAGCACCAGCGGCACCTTGAGCGCCGCCATGCACAGCACGTAGCCGATGCCGAAAATCAGCGCATTGAGCTTGAAGTGTTCGGCCGCCACCAGCAGGCCGAAGAAACCGATGCTGTAGGGCAACGGCCGGCGCACGCGCAACAGGCGCAGCAGCAACGGCACGCAGGCCAGCCCGAGCGGCAGCAGCAGGCTGCTCAGGTGCAGGCTGTCCTGGGCCAGGCCGAACAGCGTCCAGCAGGTCAGGTCGATCAGGATCGCGGTCTGCACCAGGCGCCGGGTGGCGGCCGGCGGGTAGCCGATGTGGCGCAGGTACAGGTACAGCACCGGGATCGCGGTGATGGCGAACACCAGGCCGATGGCCAGCGAGTGGATCCAGGGTTGGGGCGGCAGCAGCCAGTGCGCGGTCGCCAGGCCGCAGGCGAACGGCACGGCGAAGCTCGGCACGGCGATCTTCACGCTCCGGCGGTCCAGGCGCAGGTCGATCACATCGCTGAGGATGTGCCCCAGCAGCAGGGCGAAGCTCAGGCTGTAGAGGTGTTTCAGCCAGTCCGGCGCGATCAGTTGCGCACCGGTCAACTGCCAGCCCGGCTCGATCCAGAAGTACATCAGCAGCGGCAGGCCGAAACTGGCCAGCAGCAACTGGCTGACGATCGGGATCAGCCCGAGGAGCCGTCCGGCACGGGTCGCCAAGGCGAACAGCGCCAGGGCCATCAGCCAGAACGCGGCGACCGTCATGCTGCCGGCTCCACGGTGACGGCGTCATGGACGTGACGACCGGCCCAGGGGGCGAGCAGGAAACTGAACGCCAGCCCCAGGCTCACCGACAGGCCGAAGTTGCTCACCGCCGGGGTGCTCGACACCGCCAGCAGGCCGAACGACAGCCAGGTGGTGACCGCCGCCAGCAGGGTGCCGAGCAGGCTGACGGCGGCGCCGCCGACCTGCTCGCGCATGAGGATCGCGTAATCGACGCTGATCGCCGTCACCAGCAGCAGGCCGAACAGGCTGAACAGGGTCAGGGGCTGGCCGAGCCAGCCGAGGCTGGCCAGGCTGCACAGCGCGGCCAGCAGCGGCAGGGACACGATGCGCAGTGCGCCGCCGAAGCCGAACGGCAGGATCAGCACCAGCACGATCAGCACGCACGAAGCCAGTTTCAGTTCGGCGGCGCTGATCTGGGTGGCGGCGAACACGTCGTTCAGTTCGCCGAGCCGGTCCACCAGCGCCACGCCCGGCAGGTCCCGCGCCTGCACCCGCAGCAGCGCCGGGTTGTTCAGGCCTTGCAGGCTGGTCATCGCCGCGACGCCGCCGTCTTCGGTGGGGCCGAGCCACAGGGGACGGTACGGCTCGCCGAGCGGGCCCTCCAGGGCGGTGTCGATGTCTTCGGCGGGCAGGGCCTGCAATTGGGCGAGCTCGGCCTGCAGCGCTTGGGTCGGCACGCCCAAGTCGATCAACGGCTGCCAGAACTGCGGCAGCTTGCCCAGGGCCTCGCGCACCTGTTGCTGTTGGGTCGGCGGGCCGAGCAACTGGTCGAGGGCCAGATAGCCTTGCAGCTTGTCGAGGTTGACCAGTTGCTCCAGCCGTTCGCTCAGCGCCGCTTGCCGTTCGAGCAGTTCCTGCTGGTTGGCCGCGCGCACCAGGAAGAACTGACTGGTGGGCTGGAAGCCGGTGATGCGGGCGATGGCCTGCGCTTCGTCGGTCAGGTGTTTCGGTGCGCCGATCCACTGGCGGATATCGTTGCGGGTCTCCAGCTGCAGCAGGCCGCCGGTGCAGAAGGCGATCAGCAGGGCGAACAGGACGGGTGTCTTGGCGTGCTCCAGCAGTTTTTCCCGCAGCTTCACCATCCGTTCCGCCAGGCGCAGCGGCCATTGCGCCGGACGCAGCTCGACGCTGTCCAGCAGCGCCGGCAGCAGGCACACCGCCGACAGGTAGGCGCCGAGCAGCCCGGCGGCGGAGAACACGGCGATCTGGGTCAGGGCCGGGAACGGCGTCCAGGCCAGCGCCAGATAACCGATGGCGCTGGTGACCAGGCTCAGGGTCAGCCCGGACACGGTCAGGCGCAGGGCCGGCCAGCTGCGCCAGGGCTTGAGGCTCCAGCTCTTGGACAGGTAGTGCAGCGGGTAGTCCACCGCCACGCCGATCAGGCTGGAGCCGAGCACCAGCGTCATCACATGCAGGTGCCCGAACAGCGCCACGCAGGCCACCGCGCCGAACAGCATGCCCACCAGCACCGGAACGAACGCCAGCAGCACCCGCCAGCGACGGAAGGCGAACAGCAGCAGCAACAGGATGCCGAGGGTGGCGCCGCCGCCGACCCAGGTCATTTCCCGCGTCGCCTGCCGCTGGCCGTCGGCGGCGTACAGCAGGCCGCTGGCGGCCAGCAGTTGCACGTCCGCCGCCGCGGCCTGTTCACGGCTTTGCTGCAGCAGTGCGGCGACCCGCGGCGGCAGGTTCATGTCGAAGGCGTCGCCGGTGGTGCGCGCGCGCAGCAGCACCCAGTGCCTGCCGTCGGCCTCGGCGACCAGCGTGCCGCTGCCGATGTCCAGCTGCACGGCGCCGTGCTTGGGCTGGCTGTTCTGGATGCGCCCGGTCAGGCCCAGCCAGTCGTCCTGGCTGGGCACCAGGCTGAAGCCGGCGAAGGGGTCGAACAGCCCTTGCACCCGTTGCTGGATGAACGCATCCGGGTGTTCGCTCAGCAGTTGCCGGTCATCCGCCGACAGCATCGCCAGCCGGCCCCGCAGCAATTGGGCGCGCAGGGCCGGCAGATCCGCCTGAAGGTTCCACTGCACGCGCTCGAACAGACCGCTGGCCTGCCACCGCTCGCCCAGGGCCTGAGCCATGGCGACGGCCTGCTGTCGGTCCGCGTGGCCGACCAGCACCAGCATTTCGCGGTTGAGCGGCTCCTGCATGCGCTGTTCGGCACGCAGCTCCAGCGCGTCGGGGTGGGTGCCCGGCACCAGCTCCATCAGGTTGGCCGACAGCGGCGCGCCGTTGCGCCATTGCCAGCCGCCCAAGGCGACGACCGCCAGCAGCAGGATCAGGAACAGCCAGGGCAGCCTGCGTTCGCCAGGCGTGTGCTCACGGGGCAAAGTCATGGCGCTCCGCGTCGCTCAGCGGCTGGCCGGCGGTGCTGTCCTGCATGCGCAGCACGGTGCTGTCGCCCTGGGTTTCCTGCAGTTCGATGGTCCGCACCAGGGCGCCGCCGTCGATGTCGATCCGGTTGAACACCTGCTTGAGCAGCACCGAGCGCGGGGTGAGGGTCAGTTTCCATTGTTGGGCGTCGCCGCTCAGGGCCAATTCGAAGTCCCGTTGCAGGCCGCTGCTGTCGCCTTGCAGCACCGCGAGGAACAGACGGTTCTGCTCGGCGCCTGCGCCCTTGTTCGGCAGCATCTGCCAGCCGCCGGCATCGCGCCGGGCGATGCCGGCGGCGGTGATGCGGTAGTCCTGCTGCAGCGGGGTTTTCAGCAGCCAGAGCAGGCCGTGGTCCTTGGCCAGGACGAAGCTGCCCTGGCTGATCAGCGGTTGGGGCAGGGCGCGCAGGTGTTTCTCCTGGGTGAACCGGCCGTGGATCACGTCCGGCTTCGCCAGTTGATCGCTGAGCTGCTGCAGGTCGAAGGCGTGGGCCAGCGACGTGACGGCCAGCAGCGCCAGGGCGCCGAGCCATTTGAGTCGAACGGTCATCGCAGCATCCTTTCCACGGCTTCGGTGAAGACTTTCGGTGACGCCAACTGCATCTCGCGGCTGCTGATCTCCACCGCCACCTGCACCGAGCTTGCGCGGGTCAGGCGCTCGCCGGTGCTGGCGTCGGTGATCAGGTAATGGATCTTCAGCCGGTTCTCCCACTCCACCAGGCTGGCGCGCACGTTCAGCCGCTGGCCGAACACGGCGCCGCGCACGTAGCGCAGCTGCAGGTCGATCACCGGCCACGCGTAGCCGGAGTCGGACATTTGGTTGTAGTTGTGGCCGATCTTGTCCAGCAGCGCGCAGCGCGCCACTTCCAGGTATTTGACGTAATGGCCGTGCCAGACGACGTGCATGGTGTCGACGTCGAAGAACGGCACGACCACTTCCGTGTCGGCGTGAAGCACCCCGGCGCTACGCATGCAGCCTCCAGCGGCGTTCGCCGATGCGTTGCAGGCACAGGCGCAGTTCGCCTTCCAGGGCGCGGTCTTCGATCACCGGGGCAAAGTCCTCGGCGAGCGCTGCGTGCATGGCGGCCAGCGCCGGCGGCAACGGCCGCGCATCGTCGGCCCGGCCGCGCAGCCAGACGCCCTGGTGGGCGGCGAGCAGCGTGGCGGCGGCCACCTGTTCGGTCAGCTCCAGCACGCGGATCGCATCCCGGGCGGCGATGGTGCCCATGCTCACCTTGTCCTGGTTGTGGCACTCGGTGGAGCGCGAGAACACGCTGGCCGGCATCGTGTTCTTCAAGGCTTCGGCGGTCCAGGCGCTGGCGCCGATCTGCACGGCCTTGAAACCGTGGTTGAGCATCGCCCGTTCGGCGCTGGCGCCGGACAGGTTGCTCGGCAGCCCGTGGTTGTAACGCTCGTCCACCAGCAGGGCGAGCTGGCGGTCGAGCAGGTCGGCGACGTTGGCCACGAGGTTTTTCAGGCTGTCCATGGCGAACGCGATGTGGCCGCCGTAGAAGTGCCCGCCGTGCAGCACGCGCTCGGCCTCGGCGTCGATGATCGGGTTGTCGTTGGCGCTGTTGAGTTCGGTCTCGATGAACCCGCGCAGCCAGCCCAGGCTGTCGGCCAGCACGCCGAGCACGTGGGGCGCGCAACGCAGGGAGTAGCGGTCCTGCAGGCGGTGCAGCGGCGCGGTCGGCGCGTCGATGGCCAGATCCTGGCGCAGCCACGCGGCGACCTGCATTTGCCCCGGATGCGGCTTGGCGGCGAACAGGCGCTCGTCGAAGTGCTCCGGATTGCCCTGCAGCGCCACCACGTTCAGCGCGGTGATGCGGGTGGCCAGTCGCAGCAGGTAATCGGCGCGGGCGAAGGCCAGGCAGGCGAGGCCGGTCATCACGGCGGTGCCGTTCATCAGGGCCAGGGCTTCCTTGGGCCGCAGCACCAGCGGCGTCCAGCCCAGTTCGCGGTGCACGTCGGCCGCTTGGCGGCGCTCGCCGCGGTACATCACTTCACGCTCGCCGGACAGGGTCGCGGCGACGTAGGACAGCGGCGTCAGGTCGCCGCTGGCGCCCACCGAGCCCTCTTCCGGAATCAGCGGCAGGATGTCGTGTTCGAGGAAGGCCTGCAGCCGCTCCAGCAGCTCGACCCGCACCCCGGACACGCCGTGGCACAGCGACTGCAAGCGCGCCGCCAGCACCGCACGGGTGGCCTGGGCGTCGAGCAGCTTGCCCAGCCCGCAGCCGTGGAAGGTGAACAGGTGCTGCGGCAGCGCCTCGACGTGGTGCAGCGGCACCGCGACCACGCAGGAGTCGCCGTAGCCGGTGGTCACGCCGTAGATCACGCCTTCCTTGTCCAGCAGCGAATCGAGGAACTGCGCGCCCTTGGCGATGCGCCGGCGGTAGTCGGCGTCGTCCTGCAGCTGCACGGGCGCCTGACGGTCGGCCAGGGCCAGCACGTCTTCGATGCGCAAGGGGCGTTCGCCGAAGGTTACCGGCTCATGGGTTGGCGTCGTCATCGGTCTTCCAGAAAGGGTAGAAATTGAACCATTGCTGCGGTGCCTCAAGGCAATAGTGACTCAGTCGCCCGGCATAGCGTGCCGCCCACTGATGAATGACCTGTTCGCGCTCGCTGCGCTTCCACTCCACGCTGCCGGCGAAGGGTTCGAGGGTCAGGCGGTAGCGGCCGTCGGGACGTTTCAGGCACATCAGAAGGTTGACCGGGCACTTGAGCAGCCCGGCCAGCAGCCACGGGCCCTGGGGGAACGCGGCCGGGTGGCCGAGGAAGTCCACGGTCACGCTGCGCCCGCCGTGCAGGGGCACGCGGTCGCCGGCGATCGCCAGCCATTCGCCGCGCTCCAGGCGCTCGTGCAGCTGCAGCATGATCACGGGATCCAGCTCGCTGACCTGGATCAGCCGCAGGTTGGTCGCCCCGGCCTCGCCCAGCAGGCGGTTGAACTGTTCGGCGTGCTTGGTGTGCACCAGCACGTTCATGGTGACCTTCTCGCCGATCTCCGCCAGCGCCCGGCACACTTCCAGGTTGCCCAGGTGCGAGCCGACCAGCAGTTGTCCGCGCTTGCCGCGCATCTGGTGGCGCAGCAGCGCCGGGTCGACGATCTCGATCTGTTCGAGGCGGATCTTGCCGTGCCACACGTCGAGCTTGTCGAGCATCGCATCGGCGAAGGCCATGAACTGGCCGAACACCCGCCACCGGCTGGGGCGCAGGTCGCTGCGCCCGCTCCACTCGGCCAGGCGCTGCTGGTATTGCCAGGCGCTGTGCCGGGCGCTGCGGCCGAACAGGAAAAAGTACAGGACGATGCCGTAGAGCAAAGGGCTCAGCAGGCGCCGGCCCAGCACCCGGGCGGCGAACGCGGTGAATTTCATCAGCAGGAAGCTGCCGCGCTCCTGGCGGTCGGCCCAGTGCCTGTTCTCGGTCTCGACGCTCATGTCCGCCACCGTCGCCAGAGGATCACGGGGGCGCGCAGCAGCATGCCGAAGAACAGCCGGGTGTGCATGCCCGAGATCAGCGCATTGTCGCGCAGCAGCCGGAAGTGCGACACGCCGTCCAGCGGGTAGTGCACGCGGGTCTGCAGCCAGTGCATCGGCTGGCCGCGCCACGACAGGCGCACGAGGATGTCCGAATCGAAATCCATGCGCTTGCCGATCCGCGCCGAGTCGATCAGCGCCAGCGTCGGCTCCAGCGGGTACACGCGAAAGCCGCACATCGAATCGCGGATCTTGAGCGACAGGCTGTTGATCCACACCATCACGTGGGTCAGGTAGCGCGCGTACAGGCGCCCCTTGGGCACGCTGGCGTCATACAGCGGATAGCCGCAGATGACCGCGTCGGGGAGCGCACGGGAGGCTTCGATGAAGCGGGCGACGTCCTGCAGGTCATGCTGGCCGTCGGCGTCCACCTGCAAGGCATGGGTGAAGCCCAGCCGCGCCGCTTCGCGCAGGCCGGTCATCACGGCGCCGCCCTTGCCCTGGTTGGCGGTGAGGCGCACCAGGTGCACGCGGTCGCGCCCGGCCAGCGTGTCCAGCACCTGGGCGCAGGTCCGGCTGCTGGCGTCGTCCACCAGGATGCACGGCAGGCCTTGGGCGAGCAGGGCCTCGACCACGGTGGTGACGGCGGTTTCGTGGTTGTAGACGGGGATGACCGCGCAGGGGCTATGCATGTGGGCCCCGCGCGTCGGGAAGGCTGGCGGGCGCGGCCCCCAGCAGGATCCGGCCGCTGGAGCAGGTCGCGGTGTCATTGCGGTAGGCGAAGTACAGCTTGCCCCGCTCGGGGTCGTAGCGCAGGTGCAGTTGGATCTCGTCGCCGGGACGCACCAGTTGCTGGAACTTGAGCACTTCCATGCCGGCGAACGCCCCTGTCAGGTTCAGGCATTGCCGACCGAGGTTGAACGCCCATTCGACCTGCACCACGCCGGGCAGCACCGGGGCCTTGGGGAAGTGGCCGCTGAAGTGGGCCAGATCCGGCGGCACCGCCAGTTGCAGGCTCCATTCGCCGTCGCTTTCGAGACGCTCCAGCACTTCGGGCGTTTTCGGCCGGGGCGCCAGCAGCAGCGCCTCGACGTCGGCCTGAGGCAGCTTGCCCTGGGTGTTCAGCGGCATTTGCCGCAGCAGCCGCCAGCGCCGGGGCAGGGCAAGGGCCTCGCAGTGCTGGCTCAGGTGCCGGCGCAGGGTTTCGGTCAGGTGGCGTCGGCCGTGCTCGCGCAGGGCCTGCAGGCCCGCTTCGCTGAGCACCAGCAAGGCGCCGAGGGACGCCCGGTTTTCCTGCACCACCGCCAGCCGCGCGTCCGTCACCCAACCGTGGGCCGTCAGTGCCTGTTCCAGCATGGGCAACGAGATGCGCTTTTCTTCCAGCTTCACGATCCGGTCCAGCCGGCCGAGCAGTTCGAACCGGCCATCGGCGCCGATGCGGGCGGCGTCGGCGGTGTGTTCGACATGGCCGGCGGGCAGGTAAGGCGAAGCGACCAGCAGGGCGCCGTCGCTGTCCTGGCTCAGTTCGACGCCGGGGAACGGCTGCCAGAGCGGCTCGCCCTGTCGCCAGGCGATGCCGCCGGTTTCCGAGCTGCCGAGGATCTCCGTCGGCCATTGCCCCAGGCGCAGGTTCAGGCCTTGTGCGGCGTCCTGCGGCAGCGCGCCTCCGGAGGAGAACACCCGGCGCACAGCGCTGAGGGCCGGCCAGTCGAGGTTGTCGCCCATGCGCTTGAGCAAGGCCGGGCTGGCGACCCAGGCGAAGGCCGGGTGCTCGCGGCTGGCGCGTTGCAGATCCTCGGGAAACGGCAGTTGCCTGCGCAGGAACGGACGCCCGGCGCACAATGGCCACAGTACGCGGAACAGCAGGCCGTAGATGTGTTGGGTGGCCACGCTGCCGATGATGCAGGCGTCGCCCAGGCCCTCGCCCCAGAGCCGTTCGAGGGCTTCGACTTCATTGGCCAGTTGCCGCAGTGTCTTGTCGATGCGCTTGGGCTCGCCGCTGGAGCCGGAGGTGCACAGGCTCAGCCGGCACCGGTCGAGGTCGAGCTCGGTAGCGTTCAGGGGCGGATGGTCGAAATCGTTCGGGTGCGGGTCGCCGGCCTGGTCGGTCAGCCACAGGTCGACCCCGTCCGACCAGCGCTGGCGGGTCTGGGCCTGCAGGTCAGCGGGCAGCAGCACAGCCGTGCCGGCGTACCAGGCGCCGAACAGCGCGACGGCCAGCTCGGCGGCGTCCTCCAGGTGCACGGCCACCTGCCGCACGCCCCGGGCCTGCAGGCCGGCGGCCAGGCTCAGGGCCTGCCGGCGCAGCTCTGCGTGAGTCAGTGCCGGTGCGCAGGAGACCGCGCGGGCCGGCAGGTTCTTGAGCAACAACTGCTCAAGTCGTATCCAGTTCATGTACGGCCCCTTACCCGTTGTCGTATGAGCCATTCAATGGCAAACATCAGGCCGATCAACCCGTAGGAGATCAGGCCGGTGTACAACATCCACCAATGCAGCGGCGCCCACAGGGTCAGGAGCGCGGCGCACAAGCCGTTGCAGAAGAAAAACACGCTCCAGGCCACGGTGACCCGGCGGGTGTAGCGGATCGCCGCGGGCGGCAGATCCGGTTCGCGCAGGCGCGCCAGGCGCTCGGCCATCGGCGGGCCGTACTTCAGGCTCAGGCCGAACAGCGCCAGCATGAAGCCGCTGATCAGCACCGGATACCAACGCAGCAGGCGCGGGCTGTCGAACGCCGCCAGCATCAGGCAGAACCCGATGGCCGTGGCGGCCATCCACAGGCTGCCGGGCTTGCGCCGGCCGGTCAGCGCCCGGGCCAGCCACAGGCCGCCCAGCAGCAGCCCGAACTGCCACGGCGCAAAGTGCTCCATGCCGAAATACACCGCAAAGGGGTACAGCAGACCCGCCAGCAGCAGGCCGAGGCCGATCAGTCGGCTCATGCGGCCGGCTGGACCAGGCGGTAGACCGCTTCGACCACGTCGCTGACGGTGCGCACCGATTTGAATTCCTCGGCGGCGATTTTCTTGCCGGTCTGGCGCTTGATGTGATCGATCAGGTCGACGGCGTCGATGCTGTCGATTTCCAGGTCCTGGTACAGGTTCGATTCCAGGCTCACGCGGGCCGGATCGAGTTCGAACAGCTCGACCAAGGCGTCGCGCAGGGTGTTGAAGATGTCGTCACGAGTTTGCATGGTGGGTCTCAAGCTGCCTGTCTGGCCGTGACGAAAGCCGCGAGGCTGGTCACGTTGGCGAAATGGTTGCGGGTGTCCTTGGCATCGGCGTCGATCTTGATGCCGTACTTCTTCTGGATGGCCAGGCCCAGTTCCAGGGCGTCGACGGAGTCCAGGCCCAGGCCTTCGCCGAACAGCGTCATGTCGTCGCCGATGTCGTCGACGCTGATGTCTTCGAGCCCCAGGGCGTCGATGATCAGCAGTTTTATCTCACGATGCAGATCGCTCATCTTCGGCGAGCTCCTTAATGAAAAGTTGATGCAAATAGTCGTTGAGCTTGCGCGAAGCCTGGGGGGCGGGTCCCTGCGCAGCGAAGGTCTGTGGGTCTATATCGGCCCCGACGCGAAAACTGAAATGCACGCGGCGGTGGGGGATCCGATACCAGGGCTCTGCCTTGGTCAGGGTGGTGGGGCTGACCTTGATGATCACCGGTGTGAGAAGTCTGGCACCGCGCAGCGCAATGGCCGCCGCCCCCCGATGAAAGGCCGGGGCCTGGTCCGGGCAGGTGCGGGTGCCTTCGGGGAAAATGATCAGGGTCTGGCCTTCCTTCAAGGCATCGGCGGCGGCATCGAGCATCTCCATGCTGCCGTCGTTGCTGATGTAGCCGGTGCGGCGCAGCGGGCCGCGGGTGAAGGGGTTTTCCCACAGGCTCTGCTTCACCACGCAGTTGGCGTGGCGCACCAGGCCGATCAGGAACACCACGTCGATCAGCGAAGGGTGGTTGGCGATGATCATCTGGCCGGGCCGGCCGAGGCGTTCGGCGCCCTGGATGTCGTAGGTCAGCACGCCGGTGCGGGCCATGAACCGCACGAAGAACCAGAACAGCCGGCTGACGGTCTGGCGCGCCCGCTGCCGGTGGGCGCGTGCGTCGCCCGGCAGGCACGCCAGCAGCGGAAACACCAGCAGCCGCAGGCACAGGCCGCCGAGCCCGAACAGGGCGAAGCTTGCGGCGGTGGCCAGCAGGCGCCAGTGGTAGGCGTCGCGGGGTTTTCCGGTCACGGGTTGCGTTGCCAGGTCCATACACGATTTTTCCAGGCATGTTGGCAATGGGGTTGCTGGCCGAGCAGGGTCTGCACGAGGGTCAGCGCATGGGGCCAGTGCGCGTTTGACAGCGCCTGCGGGGCGCTGTTCAGCGTCAGCCGCCAGCCGGTTCCCGGCGTCAGCAGCAGGCCGAGCGCATACGGAAACGGCACATCGTCGATCCACGCGGAGTAGGCTTGGGGCGGCTGTTCTTCGGCGATCACCAGCAGAACGGCAGGGGCGCCTTCGTCGAGCAGGGCGCAGGCCTCGAGCATGCCGTGCTCCAAACCGTCGCCGGCGGCGGCGAGGGCGGTCATTTCGCTGGTTTCGCCGCGCATGATCGACCACAGGCCGATGATCGCGTTGTGCACCGACAGGCTGAACTGGGTCGGCGACAGCGGCTGTTCCGCGGCCAGGTCGCTGAGGATGTCGTAGGTGCGCGGCGTTTCGCCGTGCCGGGACACGAACACCAGCGGCAGGTTGTCCCGGCCTTCGGCCAGGGGCCAGCCGACGCTGAACGCCATCCGCGCCAGACGGCTGAGGCGACGGCGCTGCATGGCCGGCAGGAACGACACATCGGGCGCGGCATCGCTGGCCTGGGGCACGACCGGCTGTCGACTCCAGGCCTGCCAGGCTTGCTCGCTGTCGAGCCCGGGGGCCCACGCGCGCCATTGGGCGATGTTGAAGTTGATCACGGACATTCATCCCGCCCCTGCGGGCTTCATCGATGCGGTTTCGTCAAAGCCGCGGCTGAGCTGACCCTGCCGTCTGGTGCCGGGTGGCGCGCATTATCCCGGTGCGACGGGTGTGTAGCAAATGTTGGTTACATTTTGCACAGGCCAATGTACCGAATGGTGTAAACGGCAGACTGTCAGTTGGCCATTATCCAGATTGCGGCCGTCGTGTCTGTCAGCCAAATCGGCGTTGGCGGGCAGAGTCTGCGGGAATGTTGTCGGCTATTTGCGCCTGACTTTGTAGTCCGCTTCGGCGGAGGTAGCGAAGCAGGGGCAGGCGCATCTACACTCGGTCATTCTTTGATACACGGAGGTCTAGTCATGCGGCGCGTGGTGTTCAATCAGAAAGGTGGCGTGGGCAAGTCCAGCATCGCCTGCAACCTGGCGGCGGTCAGCGCCAGCGAAGGCTATCGCACGCTGTTGGTGGATCTCGACGCCCAGGCCAACTCGACCCAGTACCTGACCGGGCTCACCGGGGAAGACATCCCGATGGGCATCGCCGATTTCTTCAAGCAGACGCTGTCGTCCGGGCCGTTCTCGAAGAAGAACCAGGTCGACATCTACGAAACGCCGTTCGACAACCTGCACGTCATCACCGCCACCGCGGAGCTGGCCGACCTGCAGCCCAAGCTTGAGGCCAAGCACAAGATCAACAAACTGCGCAAACTGCTGGAGGAACTGGACGGCGAGTACGATCGGATCTACCTCGACACCCCGCCTGCGCTGAACTTCTACGCCGTATCGGCGCTGATCGCCGCTGACCGCGTGCTGATTCCCTTCGATTGCGACAGCTTCTCCCGTCAGGCGCTGTACGGCCTGATGGCGGAGATCGAGGAGCTGAAGGACGACCACAACGAGGCGTTGGAGGTGGAAGGCATCGTGGTCAACCAGTTCCAGGCCCGGGCCAGCCTGCCGCAGCAGATGCTCGACGAGCTGATCGCCGAGGGCCTGCCGGTATTGCCGGTGTACCTGGCCAGTTCGGTCAAGATGCGTGAGTCGCACCAGGCCAGCATCCCGTTGATCCACCTGGATCCGCGGCACAAGCTCACCCAGCAGTTCGTCGAGCTGCACAACCTGCTCACGGACGCCTGAAAACGGCAGGAGCGAGCCTGCTCGCGATGAGGGACGCCCGTTCAGCGCAGATGCCGAACGGGAAACCACCATCGCGAGCAGGCTCGCTCCCGCATTGTCCGGGCGGGTGTCAGATGCCCTGGCTGCGCAGCCAGGCCATCAGTTGCGGCAGCGGGAAGGCGCCGCTCTGGCGCGCCACTTCCTTGCCGTTCCTGAACAGGATCAGGCTCGGGATCGAACGGATCCCCAACTGCGCCGCCAACGGCTGATTGGCCTCGCTGTCGAGCTTGGCCAGCCGGCACCGGCCCGCCAGTTGCGCGGCGGCCTGCTCGAACACCGGCGCAAACGACTTGCACGGCCCGCACCAGTCCGCCCACACGTCCACCAGCAGCGGCAGGTCGCCCTTGATCTGGCTGGCGTAGTCGCCCTGATTCAGCTCGAAAGGCTTGTCCAGCAGGACATCGGCCTTGCAGCGCCCGCATTTGGGATGGTCGCCCAGGCGTTCGGCGGGGATGCGGTTGAGGCCGTTGCAGGTGGGGCAGGGGATGAGCAGAGGGGTGGACATGGTTGGGTTTCCAATGGAGAGCCGATGACGCCTAGTTGGAGACGTTTGCTCATATTTTCAACCGTGATGGGGCGGGTATCGGGCCTAGGCTGGTGTTTGCCGGGCCAATCCATTGGTCTGCCAGGTGTTATCGCAACTTGCGATAATCCTGTTGTGTGGTTCACTCTCCGTAGCGGAAAGCGATAAGGATGTTGCATGCATGTCATCAGCGAAAAACGAATACGTGAAGCGAAGGACAAGTGGCCGAACGCAGCCAGTGCCTTGGATCACTGGCTTGTACTGGCGAAAGGAAGCAAACCCTCTGACTTTGCCGCGATGAAGGCATTGTTTCCGGCTACCGACAAGGTAGGTGAGTTTCACGTTTTCGATATTGGCGGAAACAAACTGAGGCTGATCGCATACGTCAGGTACCGACCCCAAAAGCTGTACATCAAGCATGTGTTGGATCACCGCGAGTATGACCGCGGCAAATGGAAGGAGTTGAAGGCATGAGTGTTCTGATCAAAAAGGCCGCCGAGCACTGGGAGTTCGTCTCGCCACTGTTGCGCAAGCCAAAAAGCGAAAGCGATTACGATACGCTGGTCGAGGCTCTTCACGAGTTGCTGGGGATGACCGGCGATGACGAATCTCATCCGTTGATGAGTCTGGTGGACATCATCGGTGACTGGATTGAGGAGTGGGATCGCACGCATCACCCGATGCCCAAGCCGCCAGGGCACGAAGTGCTCGGATACCTGATGCGCGAGCATGGTATGACCCAGAGCGATTTGCCCGGTGTCGGCACTCAGTCGGTCGTTTCGGAAATCCTGAGCGGTAAGCGTCAGCTCAACCTGCGGCAGGTCCGGTGGCTGGCTGAGCACTTTAAGCTGCCGGTGGATGTGTTTATCTGACCCGGCTCACGACGAACAACTGATCTCCAGGTGCTTGCCCCATTCCGGCGGCCGCTCGGCGTAGCTTTCCATCCCCGGCTGTTCCTCGAACGGCTTGCTCAGCACCGCGTGCAGTCGGCGAACCTCTGAATAGTCGCCGCCCTCGGCCGCTTCGATGGCCCGCTGGGCCAGGTAGTTGCGCAGGATATACAGCGGATTGACCGCGTGCATGCGCGTCCGGCGCTGTTCCTGGCCGGTGTCGCCGTCCCGCGCGGCGCGGGCGACATAACGCTCGCCCCAGGCATCGAAGCCCTTGATGTCGACGAAGTCGTCGCGCAGCCGGGCGACGGCCTGTGCCGCCGGTTCCTCGCCCAGGCGGCGGAAGAACAGGGTGTAGTCGACGCCGCTGTTCTGCATCAGTTGCAGCAGCTGTTCGAGCAATGCCTGATCACCGTCCTCGGCGGTGGCGAAGCCGAAGCGGCGGCGCATCAGGTCCAGGTAATGGGCCTGGAACAGCGGCAGGTACAGGCCGAGGGTCTCGCGCAGGGCCTCGACGCTGATGAACGGGGTCAGGGCCTGGGCCAGGGCGCTGAGGTTCCACTGGCCGACCGGCACCTGGTTGCTGAAGGAGTAGCGGCCCTGGTCGTCGGAATGGTTGCAGATGAAGTGGGCGTCGAAGTCGTCGAGGAAGGCATACGGGCCGTAGTCGAAGGTGATGCCCAGGATCGACATGTTGTCGGTGTTCATCACGCCGTGGCAGAAGCCGTAGGCCTGCCACTGGGCGATCAGGCCGGCATTGCGCTCGACGATCTCGCGAAACATCGCCAGGTAAGGTTCCGGCTGATCCAGGCAATGGGGGAAATGCTCGGCCAGCAGGTGTTCGCCCAGTTGCTTTTGCTGCTCGGTGCGCTGGGTGTAGTAGAAGTATTCGAAGTGGCCGAAGCGGATGTGGCTCGGCGCCAGGCGCAGCACCATCGCCGCCCGTTCCTGCTTCTCGCGCCACACCGGGGTGTCGGAACCGATCACGCACAGGGCGCGGCTGGTGGGGATGTTCAGGGCGTGCAGCGCTTCGGAGGCGAGGAACTCGCGGATCGACGAGCGCAGCACCGCGCGGCCGTCGCCCATGCGCGAGAACGGCGTCTGCCCGGCGCCCTTGAGGTGCAGGTCCCAGTGCTCGCCGGCGTCGTTGAGCGCCTCGCCCAGCAGCAGGCCGCGACCGTCGCCCAACTGCGGCGTGTAGCCGCCGAACTGATGCCCGGAATAGACCATCGCCCGCGGTTCGGCATCGGCCCAGAGTGTGTGGCCGCCGAACAGCTCGGCGAACGCTTTCGTCTCGGCCGTTGCGGGGTCGAGATCCAGCAGCGCCATGGCGGCCGGGCTGGCGACCACCAGCCGCGGGTTGTCGATCGGGTCGGGCAGCACATGGGCCGAGAACGCATCGCCCAGGCGGGCGAAGCGGTTGTCGAAGGTCAGTTCGTCGAGGGCTTTCAAGGGCCGGCTCCAGCAGAATGTCCGAGCATTCTGCTGGGAATAGACCGGTTAGTCGAGCTTGGCCGGCGGCGGTTCCTGCAACGGCTTTTGGCCGTCGGCGACCGGCACGATGGTTTTGGCCTCGGGCTCGATGGGCACCATCTTGTATTCCTGGCCGTGGAGGTTTTTCAGGTAGACCTCCATCTGGCGGAACGAGATGTTGATGTGCTGCTTCTTGAACTCGCGGTTGATGAAGCGGTTGACCTCGTCGATCACCGGGTTGCGGTCGCCGAGGTCGCGCACGTGCATGCGCAGCTCGTGGTCCAGGGTGCTTTCGCCGAAGTTGAGGAAGTACACGTGCGGCTCGGGCTCCTTGAGCACCCGCGGGTTTTCCCGGGCGGCCTTGAGCAGCAGTTCCTTGACCAGGTCCAGGTCCGAGCCGTAGTCCACGCCCAGCTTGAGCGTGACCCGGGTGATGGTGTCGGTCAGCGACCAGTTGATCAGTTGCCCGGTGATGAACGTCTTGTTCGGGACGATGATGTCCTTGCGGTCGAAGTCGGTGATGGTGGTGGCGCGGATGCGGATCTTGCTCACCGTGCCCGACAGGTTGCCGATGGTGATGGTGTCGCCGATCCGCACCGGGCGCTCGAACAGGATCATGATGCCGGAGATGAAGTTGGCGAAGATCTCCTGCATGCCGAAGCCCAGGCCCACCGACAGCGCCGCCACCAGCCATTGCAGCTTGTCCCAGCTCACGCCGAGGGTCGAGAGCGTGGAGACGAAGCCGACCCCGGCGATCACGTAGGACAGCAGCGTCGTGGTGGCGTAGGCGCTGCCCTGGGCCAGGTTCAGTTTCGACAGCACGAACACTTCGAGCAGGCCCGGCAGGTTGCGCGCCAGGGCGAAGGTGATGCCGATGATGATCAGCGCGCCGAGCATGTCGCCGATGCTGATCGGCACCATGCTCATGTTGGCGCCGGTGCCGCTGGTGTATTCGTAGAGGGTGACGTTGTCCAGGTACGAGAACACCGTGATCAGGTCCGCCCACGCCCAGTACAGCGCCGCGATGAAGCCGCCGAGCAGGGCCAGGCGGATCAGGCGCAGGGACTGTTCGTTGACCTTCTCGATGTCCAGGGTCGGCTCTTCGATGACGGCCTCGCCGTCGCCGGCCTCCTTGGCCGCCTGCCGCTTGGCCAGCGCCCGCTGGTAGGCCAGGCGCCGCGCCGCCACGGCCAGGCCGCGCACGAAGGTGGCCTCGATGACCAGCCAGAGCATCAGCAGGTACAGGGTGTTGATCAGGCGGTCGCTGAGCTTCAGCGCGGTGTAGTAGTAGCCGAAGCACACGGCGACGAACAGCGCGATCGGCAGCAGGGTGAACATGATCCCCACGGCCTTGCGGAACAGCGAGGCGTTTTCGTGGGTCGGGCTGCTGATCAGCAGGCGGCTGAGCAGCCAGGCCATCAGGGCGTAGCAGGTCAGCACCACCGGCATGCCGATCACGTCGTCGGCCAGCGCCGCCGGTTGCAGCTCGGCGACCGCCACCACGGCCACCAGCGCCATCACCACCAGCCCGAGCCGGCGGATCCAGCCCTGGAGGAACTCGACCTGCGGCTTCTCCCAGCGGAAGTGCAGCTCGGCCACGCCGCCCGGCGCGAGGATCCGGTAGGCGGTGTAGAACACCAGCCAGGCCTGGGCCATCTGCAGCAAGGCTGCGCCCATGTTGGCGTTCTGCCCGCGGGCGTCGATCTGCAGGGCCAGGCCGCAGAGGGCCAGGCCCAGGGTCACCGGCATCGCCAGCAGGATGTTGATCAGGATCGCCTGCGGCGTGTGCCACTGGCTGTCGCGCTTGAAGTGGCCGATGTCCTGGTGGACCTTGTTCAGGCGCGCATACAGGTGCTTGCGCCGCCACAGCAGCGCGCCGATCAGCAGCGCCAGCGGCAGGAACAGCAGCGGACGCTGGGTCAGGCCGTCGGTCAGTTCGCTGAGGCTGGAGGCCAGCGGCAGGGTGTCGATCTGGCGCTTGAGGCGCTCCGGCACGCCGCGCATCCATTCCAGGTCCAGCGGCTTGTTGCTGGGGATCCAGAACATCTGCTCGTCGAGGGTCGCGCGCAGGCTCTGGGCGGTGCTCAGCAGTTGCTTCTGGTTCAGTTGCAGGGTGATCGACTCGTTGAGCACCGCGCTCAGTTCGCGGTTCAGGCGCTCCAGCAGGTCGGCGCGGGTGTTGGCCAGCTCCAGCAGGCTTTTGCGCAGCTGCGGGGTGACCTGCTCCGGCGGCTGGGTGGACAGCAGGTTGTCGACGTAGGTGGCCGGGTTGCTCAGCAGTTCACGCTGTTGGCTGACTTCGAACTGGTACAGGCGGATGTCGGCGATCTGGTCCGCCAGGTCGCGGTCGACCCGCAGCCGCGGCAGCGCCTGCTTCTGCTTGTAGAGGATCTTGGACAACAGCAGGCTGCCCTTGAGCACGTTGATCTGCTCGTCGAGGGCCGAGTCGCTTTGGGTCAGGCTGTCGAGCTGCTGCTTGGTCTGCAGGTTCTGCTGGGTGACTTCGTTGAGGCGGTCGGTGCTCTTGAGCAGGTAGTCCGAGAGTTTCAGGTTGGCCGCGCTTTCGGTGGCCAAAAGGCTGCTGCCGCCGGCCTTCTGGGCTTCGATGGACTGCTGGGTGACGGTCTCCTGGGACTGGGCCAGGCGCTTCTGGTTGATCAGGGTCTGCAGTTCCTGGATCTCGCGGTCCAGGCGGTCGGACTTCTCCGAGAGCAGGTCATGCTGGCTGTTGCCCAGGTCCTGCAGCTGGCTGTTGCCGGCCAGCTCCTGGCGGCGCAGCGGGATCAGGGCGTTCAGGGCCACAAGCTCGGCGTTGAGCTGGTCGCGCTGTTCGGCCGTCAGCGGCTTGCCGCTGTCCTTGCCGGTCTTGAGGACGGTGTTGATCTGCTGGATGCGCGTCTGGCTGCCGGCGATCTCGGCCTGGGCGCGCTCGGGGCGGGTCTGGGCGGTGATGATCAGGCTGTTGGCGTCGGCCAGGGCCTTTTGCATGTCGCTCTGCTGGGTCGAGCGCTCGGCCAGCATCTGTTCCAGCTGCGCGATCGATTCCTTGGGGAAGCGCTGCGCCACCGGCACCACGCTGCTGGCCTTGAGGCGCGTCAGCTCGCGGGTGTTGTCCAGGGTCTGCTTGGGGGCGGTGGCCAGCTGCTGCTTGAGGTCGCTCAGCTTGCGTTCGTAGTCGCGCCGGTTGTTGAGCTGGGTCAGCGTGCTCTGCAGCACCGTCTGCAGGGCCTTCTGGTCGGCCTCCGGCAGTTTGCGGTCGGCGATCTTGTCCAGGCTGGCCTGCACGGCTTCGCTGGACGGCGGCTCGGCGGCGTGGAGCGGGCCGACGGAAAGACTCAGGCCCAGCAGGGCCGCGGCAAAAAAGGAACGCAGGGTAGGCATAGAGACCGGTCAAGCAAGTGATGGTGGACGCAGTTTAGAGGAAGAGCCCGGGGCCCGGGCGACTTCCTTCGGGGAATCTGACGCCCACTTTGCCGATCTTGTTCCCGTCCATGACCGCGACCGTCCAGTGGGTGTTGTTCCACTCCACCTGGTCGCCGACCACCGGGGCACCCCCGACTTTCTGGGCGATGAAGCGGCCCAGGGTCATGTCCGGATCGATGCCCTCGGCGGACAGGCCGTAAAGGGCCGCGACGGCTTTAAGCTGGGCGTCTCCTTCGAGCACGAAGTCGCCGAAGAAGCGCAGGTCCAGGCCCCGCTGCGGCGCCTGGCTGAACAGTTTTCCGAGGGCCGGCAGGTTGTGTTCGTGGCCGATGACGCACAGCAGATCATCGACTTCCAGCACCGTGCTACCCGACGGATGGAGCAATTGCTGGCCACGGAACAGGGCCGCGATGCGGGTGCCCTCGGGCATTTTCAGTTCGCGCAGGGGCGAGCCGATGCACCATTTCTCCGCGCCGAGGCGGTAGACGAACAGCTCCCACTCGCTGGTGACGTGCACCTCCAGCGCCGAACGCGAGATCGGCGCCGGCTCCGGCGGCACGGTGACCTTGAGCAGCCGGGCCACCCAGGGCAGGCTCGTGCCCTGCACCAGCAGCGACACCAGCACGATGAAGAAGGCGAGGTTGAAGTACAGCTGCGCATTGGGCAGCCCGGCCATCAGCGGGAACACCGCCAGGATGATCGGCACCGCGCCGCGCAGGCCGACCCAGGAAATGAAGGCTTTCTCGCGGCCGTGGAAGGCCTTGAACGGCAGCAGGCCGACCAGCACCGACAGCGGCCGGGCGAACAGGATCATCCACAGCGCCAGGCCCAGGGCGGGCAGGGCGATGGGCAGCAGGTCGTGCGGGGTGACCAGCAGCCCCAGCACCAAAAACATGCCGATCTGCGCCAGCCAGGCCATGCCGTCGAGCATGTGCAGGATGCCGTGGCGGCTGCGCACCGGGCGGTTGCCGATCACCAGGCCGCACAGGTAGACCGCCAGGAAGCCGCTGCCGTGCAGGGCGTTGGTCAGGGCGAACACCACCAGGCCGCCGGCGATCACCAGGATCGGGTACAGGCCGGTGGCGAGGTTGATCCGGTTGACCAGCTGCAGCATCAGCCAGCCGCCGCCCAGGCCGATCACCCCGCCGATGCCGAACTCGCGGACCAGGTGGGTGAGCAGGCTCCAGTGCAGGCCGGTCTGGCCGCTGGCGAGCATGTCGATCAGGGTGACGGTGAGGAACACCGCCATCGGGTCGTTGCTGCCGGATTCGATTTCCAGGCTGGCGGTCACCCGCTCGTTCAGGCCCTTGCCGCCGAGCAGCGAGAACACCGCCGCGGCGTCGGTGGAGCCGACGATGGCGCCGATCAGCAGGCCCTGGATCAGGTTCAGGTCGAACAGCCAGGCCGCAGCCATGCCGGTCAGGCCCGTCGTGATCAGCACCCCGACCGTGGCCAGCGACAGCGCCGGCCACAGCGCCACGCGAAAGCTCGACACCCGCGTGCGCAGGCCGCCGTCGAGCAGGATCACCGCGAGCGCGAGGTTGCCGACCAGGTAGGCCGTCGGGTAGTTGTCGAAGATGATCCCGCCGCCGTCGACCCCGGCGGTCATGCCCACGGCGAGGATGATGACCAGGATCGGGATGCCCAGGCGGGAGGACAGTGAGCTCACCAGAATGCTTGCACCTACCAGCAACGCGCCGATCAAGAACAGGCTGTTGATGGTCGTCGCATTCAAAGGCAGTACTCCAGAAAAGCGAAAAGGCGGGCACGGACTGACCATGCAGTCTGTGTGCCAGCGATAATAACCTGCGCAAATGCGCGGCTGTCAAAGAGCTTTTTGCGCAGGCCTTGCGGCGCTGCAGGCGGGGCTGTCGGCTTCGTGGCGAGGGAGCTTGCTCCCGCTGGCCGCAACGCGGCCCAAACCATCCTGCGCGGGACGTTGTTCAGCGTCCGTCAGGAGGGTTTGCGGCTGCTTCGCAGCCGAGCGGGACGGTGCGGCGATCCGACAAGCGCCCTCGCCACAGGGGCTTAAAGGCTGAAGCGGCCGACCATGTTGTTCAGGTCCAGCGCCAGGCGCGACAGTTCGTTGCTCGCCGCACTGGTCTGATTCGCGCCGGTGGCCGACTGCACCGACAGGTCGCGGATGTTCACCAGGTTGCGGTCCACTTCCCGCGCCACTTGCGCCTGCTCTTCGGCGGCGCTGGCGATCACCAGGTTGCGCTCGTTGATCTCGACGATGGCGCTGTTGATGGTGTCCAGCGACAGGCCGGCGCCGCGGGCGATGTTCAGGGTCGATTCGGCGCGCTCGGTGCTGTTGCGCATCGAGTCCACGGCGTGTTCGGTGCCGCTCTGGATGCTGCCGATCATCCGCTCGATCTCGCTGGTCGACTGCTGGGTGCGGTGGGCCAGGGCCCGCACTTCGTCGGCCACCACCGCGAAGCCGCGGCCGGCCTCGCCTGCACGTGCGGCCTCGATGGCGGCGTTGAGGGCCAGCAGGTTGGTCTGGTCGGCCAGGCCGCGGATCACGTCCAGCACCTTGCCGATGTCACGGGATTCGTTGGCCAGGTCGCCGATCAGGGTGGCGGTGCTCTGCACGTCGGCGCTCATGCGTTCGATGGCGCTGACGGTCTCCATCACCAGGTCGCGGCCGTCGCCGGCGGAGGTGGTGGCGTGCCTGGAGGCTTCGGAGGTGCTGACTGCGTTGCGGGCGACTTCTTCCACGGCGCTGGTCATTTCGTTGACCGCGGTGGCGGCCTGCTCGATCTCGTTGTTTTGCTGGGTCAGGCCACGGGCGCTTTCGTCGGTGACGCTGTTGAGCTCTTCGGCGGCGGAGGCCAGTTGGGTGGCCGAACCGGAGATCCGCTGCAGGGTGTCGCGCAGCTTGGACTGCATCTTGGCCATGGCCGCCAGCAGGCGACCGGCTTCGTCGCTGCCGTCGACGTGGATCGAGCGGGTCAGGTTGCCTTCGGCGATGGTTTCCGCCGCGTCCAGGGCCTTGGCGATCGGCTTGGTGATGCTGACCGTCAGCAGCCAGGCGAACAGGAACGTCAGGCCGGTGGCGATCACCAGCAGGCTCACCACCAGGGTGAACGCGGTGGCGTACTGGTCGGCGGCGTTCTGGTTGGTCTTGCTGATCTGTTCGCCGTTGATCTGCATCAGCTGGTTGAGCACGGTGTTGATCGCTTCGGAGTTGTCCAAAAGCTCGGTGTTCACCAGATTGCGCAGCGCATCCACCTGATTGTTGCGCGACAGGGTCTTCATCCGGTCTTCGATCTGGCGGTACTGCGCCAGCAACTGCACGTACTGGTCATAGGCGGCGCGCTCCTGCGGGCTGCTGATCAGCGGCTCGTAGTCGGTCTGGGCCTTGCGGATCTGCTGGTTGCGCATCTCCAGCAGCTCGATGGTCTTCTGCTGCACGTCCGGCTCGCGGTTCACCAGCAGGCGGTACGACAGCACCCGCAGGCGCAGGGACAGCTGCGTGAACTCGTCGAGGTTCTTGATGCTCGGCACGCTGCTGGTGGTGATGTTCTCGGCGGCGCCGCGGATGTTGCTCATCTGGTTCAGGGCAAAGATTCCGAGGATCAGCATCAGGGCGCCGATCAGGGAAAAACCGGTGAACGCCCGGGGGGCGATGTTCATGTTGCGAAGGGACATTGGGGATACCAGGAAGGGCCGCGTCCTTGCGGGCTGAGACTGCTGTTGGATGACTTATCGGTCATGGGATGGAAGTCTTGAGCCCCTGTGCGCATTTGCCGCATCGGGCCTTGGGCGACGAAGTGCAGGAACCCAATCGGCCGACGGCAGTCTCTAAAGCTCGCGAGAACGGTCGACCGCCAGGAAAATCAAGGCTTTGCGCCGGTTTAGCCCTGGCATCCACGGTGACTTTTCTTTATCTTACGCGCCCTTTGAAAAATGCCTGGAAATCAAAATGTTGGAAGCCTCCCTCAGCCAATTGGAACAGCTCGTCAGCGACCTGGTGCAGCAGAACCAGACCCTGTCGCACACCAACCAGACCCTGACCGCGGAACTGGCCCAGGCCAAGGATGAAAACGAAAGCCTGCAACTGAGCCTGATGGAGCAGGAAGAGAAGCACGGCGCCACCGCCGCCCGCATCCAGGCCCTGGTCGACCGGGTCAACGCAGGTCCCGTCAGCGTATGAGCCACGGAGCCGGGGTAAAGGTCATCTCCATTCTCGGGGAAGACTATTCGATCAAGGCGCCGGCCGGGGAAGAACAGACCCTGATGGACGCGGCCATGATGCTCAAGGCCGCGCTGGCCGACACCAAGCGCAAGTACCCGACCCTGATCGGCGACCGCCTGCTGGTGCTGGCGGCGATGAACCTGTGCTCGCAGCAGATCGAAATGAAGAAGCAGCACCAGCAGGAACTCGAGCGTTACCAAGAGCAAGTCAGCGCCACGGTCGAGACCATCGCCAAGACCATCCAGGGATGATGGCCTGAACACAACCTGGGAATAAGATTGTCGATTGCGATGTATACAATCGGCACGGCTGTTGCAATGTTTCAGCCTCTTATTCCTTGGGGGTGATCCATGCAGTTCTGGCGGCGCAGTATTCAGTGGCAGTTGATCCTCGGCATGGGCAGCGCCCTGCTGGTCAGCATTCTGATCGTGGTTGGCATTTATACCCTGGTGGTCAACCGCCTCGCCCAGAACTACCTGGTGGAGCAGGCGTTGCCGTCGAGCATCGAAGCGACGCGCAACGACATCGAACGGATCCTCGTCCAGCCGCTGACGGCCGCCAAGGACATCGCCAGCAACCAGATGGTGCGCGACTGGCTCGCCAACGGCGAAGACAGCAGCCAAACGGCGGCCTTCGTGCAGTATCTGGAAGGCATCCGCGCCGAACACAAGGCGTTCACCGCACTGATCGTCGGCACCGCCTCCAACCATTACCTCACCGAAAAGGGCCTGGACCGCACCCTCAGCCGCTCCAATCCGGCCGATGCCTGGTTCTATGCCTTTCTGGACAGCGGCCAGCCGCGCACCCTCAACATCGACAAGGACGGCGCCACCGGCGAGCTGGCGCTGTTCATCGACCTCAAGGTCGAGCACGCCGGCAAGACGGTGGGCGTGGCGGGGCTCGGCCTGAGCATGAAAGAGCTGTCGCAGCTGATCCACGACTTCAGCTTCGGCGAGCGCGGCAAGGTCTATCTCGTGCGTTCCGACGGCCTGATCCAGGTGCATCCCGAGGCGCAGTTCAGCGGCAAGCGCACCCTCGGCGAGCAGATCGGCGCAGGTGCCGCGCAAACCGTACTGGGCCAGAAGAACGCCGTGAACGCCACCTTCAGGCGCGATGGCGAAGACTTCCTCGCCTTCAGCCTGCCGCTGCGCGATCTGGGCTGGACGCTGGTGGCCGAAGTGCCGCAGTCGCAGATCTACGCCGAGGCCCGCCGGGCGATGTGGATGAGCAGCGGCATCGGCGTCGCGGTGGCGCTGCTGTGCCTGGCGCTGGTGGTGTGGCTGGCCCAGGGATTGGTGCGGCCGATCCGTCAGGTAACAGCGGCATTGGTAGCGATCGGTAGCGGTGGTGGAGATTTGACCCATCGGTTAGATTCCAGCCGGGCCGATGAGCTGGGCGACCTCGCCCGTGGCTTCAACCGTTTCCTGGACAGCCAGCGGGCCATGATCGGCGAAGTGCTGACCACCAGCGAAAGCCTGCGCGTCGCCGTCGGCCAGGTCGCCAGGGTGGTGGACAATACCGCCGAACGCTCCGGCCGCCAGCAGGAAATGACCGACATGGTCGCCACCGCCGTCCATGAGATGGGCCTGACCGTGCAGGAGATCGCGCAGAACGCCGGCAATGCCGCGCTCGCCTCGCAGACCGCCCGCGACGAAGCCCAGCAGGCGCAGGAGGTGGTCGGCGGCTCTATCCGGCACATAGAAAGCATGTCCGACGAGATCGGCGTCGCGGCCGGCGCGGTCGGCGAGCTGGCCCAGCAGGTGGCGTCCATCGATCAGGTGCTGGCGGTGATCCGCGGCGTGTCCGAGCAGACCAACCTGCTGGCGCTCAACGCCGCCATCGAGGCTGCTCGGGCCGGCGACATGGGCCGTGGCTTTGCCGTGGTGGCCGATGAGGTGCGCACGCTGGCGCGGCGCACCCAGGCCTCCACCGACGAGATCCAGCAGATGATCGGCAGCCTCAAGCAGGGCGCGGAAAACGCCGTCTCGTCGATGCGTTCAGGCCAGGCCGCCACGGGCACCGGGGTCGAGTCGAGCCAGCGCACCGGCGCGTCGCTGACCGCGATCACCGGACAGGTCGAGCGCATCAGCGACATGAACCATCAGGTGGCGACGGCGACCGAAGAGCAGTCGGCGGTGACCGAAGAGATCAACCGCAACGTGCAGGGCATTTCCGATCTGGCCCGGGCGACGGCGGGAGAGGTTAGGGCGTGCCGCGAGGACTGCCAGATGCTGCGGCGCCTGGCCGATGACCTGGCGCGGCAGATGGGCGGGTTCAAGCTGAGTTGATGGGTTCGACGCCGGACGCAAGCCCGGCAGTGTCCTCGTCGACGCCGACGCCAGCAGGCTGGCTCCCACATTGGAACGCGTTCTCCTGTGGGAGCCAGCCTGCTGGCGAAGGGACCTCAAGCGCCACGCAAGATCCGGATCAGAACCAGGCGTCCTGCATCGCCAGGCAGGTATCGTCCCGCGCCTCCAGCAATGTGAGCTCATGCTGGCACCCCGGCACTTCCCAGGTCAGGAAGTACCGCGCCGCCTGCAGCTTGCCCTTATAGAAGTCGGCGTCCGCCGCATTCCCCTTGGCCAGGCCTTCCTCGGCGCGGATCGCCTGCTCCAGCCAGCGCCAGCCGATCACCGCGTGGCCGAACACTTTCAGGTACAGCGCCGAATTCGCCAGGCTGCCGTTGACCTTGCCCTGGGCCAGGTCTGTCAGCAGGCCCAAGGTCACGCCTTGCAGGCGGGCCACCAGTTTCTCCAACGGCTCGCGCAGCGGCGTGAGCGCATCGAACGCTTGCGCGCGCTCGGCGGTGTCGGCGATCAGGCGGATCAGTTGCTTGAGCCCCGCACCGCCGTTCTGCGCCAGTTTGCGCCCGAGCAGGTCGAGCGACTGAATGCCGTGGGTGCCCTCGTGGATCGGGTTCAGGCGGTTGTCGCGGTAGTACTGCTCCACCGGGTATTCGCGGGTGTAGCCGTGGCCGCCGAGGATCTGGATCGCCAGTTCGTTGGCCTTCAGGCAAAACTCCGACGGCCAGGATTTGACGATCGGCGTCAGCAGGTCCAGCAGCTCATGGGCCTGCTTGCGCCCGTCTTCGGTCTCGAGCGTGGTGGTGTCGTCGAACAGGCGGGCGGCGTACAGGCCGAGGTCGAAGGCGCCTTCCACGTAGGCCTTCTGGGTCAGCAGCATGCGCCGCACGTCCGCGTGTCGGATGATCGCCACCGGCGCCGTGGTCGGATCCTTGCTGTCCGGCAGCCGCCCTTGCGGCCGTTCGCGGGCGTATTCCAGCGAATAGAGGTAGCCGGCATAGCCGAGCATCACCGCGCCCATGCCGACGCCGATCCGCGCCTCGTTCATCATCTGGAACATGTAGCTGAGGCCATGGTGCGGCTTGCCCACCAGATAGCCGACGCACTCGCCGTTGTCGCCGAAGTTCAGCGCCGTGGAGGTGGTGCCGCGCCAGCCCATCTTGTGGAACAGCCCGGCCAGCAGCACGTCGTTGCGCTGGCCCAGGCTGCCGTCGTCGTTGACCAGGAACTTGGGCACGATGAACAGCGAAATGCCCTTCACGCCGGGCGGCGCGTCCGGCAGCTTGGCCAGCACCATGTGCACGATGTTTTCCGACAGCGGATGGTCGCCGCCGGAGATGAAGATCTTGTTGCCCTTCAGGCGGTAGGTGCCGTCCGGCGCCGGTTCGGCGCGGGTGCGGATGTCCGACAGCGACGAGCCGGCGTGGGGCTCGGTCAGGGCCATGGTGCCGAAGAAGCGGCCGTCGATCATCGGCTCCAGGAAGCGCTGTTTCTGTTCCTCGGTGCCGAAGCTCTCGATCAGGTTGGCCGCGCCCATGGTCAGGAACGGGTACGAGGTGGTCGCCGCGTTGGCCGACTGGAAATGCGCGAAGCAGGCCTGGGACAGCAGCGTCGGCAACTGCATGCCGCCGGCCTCGAAGCTGCGCGCCGCATTGAGGAACCCCGCTTCGAGGAACGCGTCCACCGCCGGTTTCACTTCGGGAATCAGGATCGCCTGGCCGTTCTCGTAGCGCGGCTCGTTCTCGTCGCCCTTGCGGTTGTGCGGCGCGAAGCGCTGTTCGGCGATGCTGCGGGCGGTGTCGATGGCGGCGTCGAAGGTTTCGCGGTTGTGTTCGGCAAACCGCTCGCGCCGGGTCAGGCCTTCGGCATCGAGGACTTCGTACAGCTCGAAAGCCAGATTGCGGGAACTGAGCAGCGTCTCGGACATGGCGGCCTACCTGAAATGGGAATGGGCCGAGTGTAGGCGGGGTGATAAAGGCTGAACAGGAAGATTGATAGCGCTGATATTAGAGCCGAGCAATGGCTTAACAAGCAGCACAAACCACTGTGGGAGCTGGCTTGCCAGCGATGGCGGCGGTTCAGTCAACATCGAGGGTGACTGACCTATCGCTATCGCTGGCAAGCCAGCTCCCACAGGTTTTGTCGCTATGCCGGCACCTGCGCGGTGCCGGCTTTTCGGGGGTCAGCCGATGGTCATCAGGCTGGCGTTGCCGCCCGCCGCGGCGGTGTTGACGCTCAACGCCCGCTCGATCACCAGGCGCTCCAGCGCAATGTTGGTCTCGCCCTGGGACAGGCCCTGGACGCCGACGATCGCACCGCTGCGCTTGGCCACCTGCTCGCAGACCGCGCGCAGCTGGTCGGAATGACCGTGGTGCAGCACGGCGTCGAACACCGTCTCGTCCTTGTTCCAGTCGGCCACACGCTTGATGCGCGCCTGAATGTCCTTCGGCAGGCGTGCGAACAATGCCTTGCTGGTGTCGGACTCCGGCCAGACCGCCGAACCGCCCACCGCCAGCACCGCGGCCAGCTGGGTCAGCAGGTCGCCTTCGATGTCCGCCAGGCACAGCACATGCTCGCGCGGCAGGATCGTGTAGCTGTTGCGCTCACCGGTCGGGCCGGCCAGCGCGCGGGTGATGCCGCTCTGCGACTGGGCGCCGTACTGCACGCACAGGGCGCTGAGGTCGGCGTACTGGTTGCTGTCGGCCCAGGCCTTCAGGGCGACCAGCGGCTTGCTCATGGCGTCGCGCAGGCGCACGTCCGGCGCGTTGGCCGCGTCGCCGCGGGCGAACGACTGCTCGATGGCGTCGGCCGGACGGGTGGACAGCAGGCGGTACAGGTACAGCGGGCCGCCGGCTTTCGGGCCGGTGCCCGACAGGCCTTCGCCGCCGAACGGCTGGACGCCGACCACGGCGCCGACGATGTTGCGGTTGACGTAGACGTTACCGGCGTTGACGTTGTCGATCACCTTGGCGATGGTCTCGTCGATGCGGGTGTGCACGCCGAGGGTCAGGCCGTAGCCGGAGGCGTTGATCTGGGCGATCAGCTGGTCGATGTCCTTGCGCTTGTAGCGCACCACGTGCAGCACCGGGCCGAAGATCTCGCGCTGCAGCTCGTCGAAGCTTTCCAGCTCGATCAGGGTCGGCATGACGAAGGTGCCGCGCTTGACTTCCTCGGCGTCGGCGATGGCCACCTGGTACACGCTGCGGCCTTTGTCGCGCATGCCCTGGATGTGCTTCTCGATGCCGGCCTTGGCTTCGGCGTCGATCACAGGGCCGATGTCCACGGCCAGGCGCTCAGGGTTGCCGAGGCGGGATTCGGCCATCGCGCCCTTGAGCATTTCGATGACGCGGTCGGCGGAATCTTCCTGCAGGCACAGCACGCGCAGGGCCGAGCAACGCTGGCCGGCGCTGTCGAACGCCGAGGACACCACGTCGATCACCACCTGTTCGGTCAGCGCCGAAGAGTCGACGATCATCGCGTTCTGGCCGCCGGTCTCGGCGATCAGCGGGATCGGACGGCCCTGGTTGTCCAGGCGGCCGGCGATGTTGCGCTGCAGCAGGCGCGCCACTTCGGTGGAACCGGTGAACATCACGCCTTTGACGCGCTCGTCGCCCACCAGGCCGGCGCCGACGGTCTCGCCGCGGCCCGGCAGCAGTTGCAGCACGCCTTCCGGAATCCCGGCTTCGAGCAGCAGGCGCACGGCCTGGGCGGCCACCAGCGGGGTCTGTTCCGCCGGCTTGGCCAGCACCGGGTTGCCGGCGGCCAGTGCGGCGGCGACCTGGCCGCTGAAAATCGCCAGCGGGAAGTTCCACGGGCTGATGCACACCACAGGGCCCAGCGGACGGTGGGCGTCATTGCTGAAGTCGTTGCGGGCCTGCACGGCGTAGTAGCGCAGGAAGTCGACGGCTTCGCGGACTTCGGCGATGGCGTTGGCGAAGGTCTTGCCGGCTTCGCGGGCCAGCAGGCCCATCAGCGGCTGGATCTCGCCTTCCATCAGGTCGGCGGCGCGCTCGAGGATCGCGGCGCGTTCGGCCGGCGGGGTGGCCTGCCAGATCGGCGCGGCGCTCAGGGCGCACTGGATCGCATTGTTGACGTCGTCGACGGTGGCTTCCTGCACGTGGCCGACCACGTCGCGGTGGTCCGCCGGGTTCAGCACCGGCGCCGGCGCTTCGTTGCTGGAGGCGCAGCCGAGCATCGGCGCGGCTTTCCAGTTGTTGTGCGCGGTGGCCAGCAGGGCGCAGGACAGCGACGCCAGACGGTGTTCGTTGGCCATGTCGATGCCGCTGGAGTTGGCGCGCTCGGCGCCGTACAGGTCACGCGGCAGCGGAATGCGCGGGTGCGGCAGGCCGAAGCCGCCTTCCACGGTGGCCATCTGCTCGATGCTCGCGACCGGATCGGCCACCAGTTCCTGGATCGAGATCGACTGGTCGGCGATGCGGTTGACGAACGAGGTGTTCGCGCCGTTTTCCAGCAGGCGGCGCACCAGGTAGGCCAGCAGGGTCTCGTGGGTGCCGACCGGCGCGTACACGCGGCACGGACGGTTCAGCTTGCCTTCGGCGACCTTGCCCACGACCTGCTCGTACAGCGGTTCGCCCATGCCGTGCAGGCACTGGAACTCGTACTGGCCCGGGTAATAGTTCTGACCGGCGATGTGGTAGATGGCCGACAGCGTGTGGGCGTTGTGGGTGGCGAACTGCGGGTAGATGACTTCCGGCACCGACAGCAGCTTGCGCGCGCAGGCGATGTAGGAAACGTCGGTGTACACCTTGCGGGTGTACACCGGGTAGCCTTCCAGGCCTTCGAGCTGGGCGCGCTTGATCTCGCTGTCCCAGTACGCGCCTTTCACCAGGCGGATCATCAGGCGGTGACGGCTGCGGCGCGCCAGGTCGATCACGTAGTCGATCACATAAGGGCAGCGCTTCTGGTAGGCCTGGATCACGAAGCCGATGCCGTTCCAGCCGGTCAGCTGCGGCTCGAAGCACAGGCGCTCCAGCAGGTCCAGCGACAGTTCGAGGCGGTCGGCCTCTTCGGCGTCGATGTTCAGGCCGATGTCGTACTGCTTGGCCAGCAGGGTCAGCGACAGCAGGCGCGGGTACAGTTCGTCCATCACGCGCTCGTACTGGGCGCGGCTGTAGCGCGGGTGCAGGGCGGACAGCTTGATCGAGATGCCCGGGCCTTCATAGATCCCACGGCCGTGGGACGCTTTGCCGATCGAGTGGATGGCTTGTTCGTACGAGGCCAGGTACTTCTGGGCGTCGTGCTCGGTCAGCGCGGCTTCGCCGAGCATGTCGTAGGAATAGCGGAAGCCCTTGGCTTCGAACTTGCTCGCGTTGGCCAACGCTTCGGCGATGGTTTCGCCGGTGACGAACTGCTCGCCCATCAGGCGCATGGCCATGTCCACGCCCTTGCGGATCATCGGCTCGCCGCTCTTGCCGATGATGCGGCTCAGGGACGAGGTCAGGCCCGCTTCGTTGTGGGTCGACACCAGCTTGCCGGTCAGCAGCAGGCCCCAGGTGGCGGCGTTGACGAACAGCGACGGGCTGTTGCCCAGGTGCGGCTGCCAGTTGCCGGTGCTGATCTTGTCGCGGATCAGGGCGTCGCGGGTGCCCTTGTCCGGGATGCGCAGCAGCGCTTCGGCCAGGCACATCAGTGCCACGCCTTCCTGGGACGACAGGGAGAACTCCTGCAGCAGGCCCTGGACGATGCCGGCACGGCCGCCGGCGCTCTTCTGATTGCGCAGCTTTTGCGCGATGGTCGCGGCGAGCTTGTTGGTGGCTTCGGCCATCGGCGCCGGCAGGCGGGCCTGTTCGATCAGCATCGGCACCACTTCCGGCTCAGGGCGGCGGTAAGCGGCGGTGATCGCGGCGCGCAGCACCGATTGCGGCAGGATGCTCTCGGCGAATTCGAGGAAGCACTGGTGGGCGTGGTCGACATGGACTTCGCCCGCCTCGTCGGCGTCCTTGGCCGCCAGGCCGTTGAGCTCGTTCAGGGTTGCACCACCCTCGAGTTTTTCCAGGTAATTGAAAATCGCCTGTTTGATCAGCCAGTGCGGCGTGCGATCAATCGAGGTTGCGGCGGCTTTCAGGCGCTCGCGGGTCGGGTCGTCGAGTTTGACCCCAAGGGTGGTGGTAGCCATATTTTTATCCTCATAGGTGCCGCAATTGCGCGACAACAGCTGGCGGCAAGATTAGCTGTGGGCCGAAAGAGGTGCAACCGGGTGCAACCCATTTTTTGCCGGAATTATCGGCAGTTCGTCAGGAATAAATTTCTGCATCGAAATGACCGCTCTAACGCGGTGCTTTCGGAGCGGAGCCCGAAAAGGCCCCACACCAAGTCCGGGTAAAATGCGGTTCTTCGTCTGAAAAAACCATGCAGGTGCAACTAATTCCCAAGAAACAGGTTGCACCTGTTTAGTTTTGTTGCATAGGATTCGCGCCCTAGGTGCAACCGGGACAACCCGGTGCGCCGGCCGATGGCTTTCCTGGGGAAACATCGGTCATAAATGCGCGGCCGTGCATTTCGTCCTTCAGGCGTCAGTCTGCAGACGGTGCAACCGCCGCCGCTACATAAAAACAAAGCCAGGGCCGTAACGTAATGAGCGCAAGCAACCCAACCCTGATCACGTTCGTGATCTACATCGCAGCAATGGTGCTGATCGGCTTCATGGCCTATCGCTCCACCAACAACCTCTCCGACTACATTCTCGGCGGCCGCAGCCTCGGCAGCGTCGTGACGGCCCTGTCCGCCGGTGCCTCCGACATGAGCGGCTGGTTGCTGATGGGCCTGCCGGGCGCCATCTACATGTCCGGCCTGTCCGAAAGCTGGATCGCCATCGGCCTGATCGTCGGCGCCTACCTGAACTGGCTGTTCGTCGCCGGCCGCCTGCGGGTGCAGACCGAGCACAACGGCGATGCGCTGACCCTGCCGGACTACTTCTCCAGCCGTTTCGAAGACAAGAGCGGCCTGCTGCGGATCATCTCGGCGGTGGTGATCCTGGTGTTCTTCACCATCTACTGCGCGTCCGGCATCGTGGCCGGCGCCCGCCTGTTCGAAAGCACCTTCGGCATGTCCTACGAGACCGCGCTGTGGGCCGGCGCTGCGGCGACGATCGCCTACACCTTCGTCGGCGGCTTCCTGGCGGTGAGCTGGACCGATACCGTCCAGGCCACCCTGATGATCTTCGCCCTGATCCTCACGCCGATCATCGTGCTGCTGGCCACCGGCGGCGTCGACACCACGTTCCTGGCCATCGAGGCGCAGAACCCCGAAAACTTCAACATGCTCAAGAACACCACCTTCATCGGCATCATTTCGCTGATGGGCTGGGGCCTGGGCTACTTCGGCCAGCCGCACATCCTGGCGCGCTTCATGGCCGCCGACTCGGTGAAATCCATCGCCAACGCCCGCCGCATCTCCATGACCTGGATGATCCTGTGCCTGGGCGGCACCGTGGCCGTGGGCTTCTTCGGCATCGCCTACTTCTCGGCCAACCCGGCCGTGGCCACCCCGGTCAGCGAGAACCACGAGCGCGTGTTCATCGAACTGGCCAAGCTGCTGTTCAACCCGTGGATCGCCGGTGTGCTGCTGTCGGCCATCCTGGCGGCGGTGATGAGCACCTTGAGCTGCCAACTGCTGGTGTGCTCGAGCGCCCTGACCGAAGACTTCTACAAGACCTTCCTGCGCAAATCCGCCTCCCAACTGGAGCTGGTGTGGGTCGGCCGCGCCATGGTGCTGCTGGTCGCGCTGATCGCCATCGCCATGGCGGCCAACCCGGAAAACCGCGTGCTGGGCCTGGTGTCCTACGCCTGGGCCGGTTTCGGCGCGGCGTTCGGCCCTGTCGTGCTGATCTCGGTGATCTGGAAAGGCATGACCCGCAACGGCGCACTGGCCGGCATCCTGGTCGGTGCGGTCACCGTGATCGTGTGGAAGCATTTCGAACTGCTGGGCCTGTACGAAATCATTCCGGGCTTCATCTTCGCCAGCCTGGCGATCTACCTGGTCAGCCTGATGGGCCAGCCGAGCGCCGGCATGGTTCAGCGCTTCGAGGCGGCCGAGAAGGATTACCACCTGAACAAGTGATTGCGGTGGGCTGAGTCCCAGCGCTTTCGCCGACATGAAAACGGCCCGTCTCCCACCGGAGGCGGGCCGTTTTTCATGCCTGCGATTTCTTGAATCTGCCGAAAACCCTGTAGGAGCGGGCCTGTTCGCGAAAGCGGTCGGTCACTGGATGATGCGTCGTCTGACACGCCGCCATCGCGAGCAGGCTCGCTCCTACAAGGTTTGGGGATAAGTTTTAGGGATGTGTCTGTAGTCGAACTCGCCTGATTTTTGAGGGCCATTCGGTGTTGTACGTAGGGCAAATCTGATTTTCCTGTCGCTGGCTCTCCAGCCCTGGCCCCTCATGCAGAATCGCCCGCCTCCATTCTGCAGAGACACATCGGATGTTCGCGCCTGCCAATCAACTGCGTTTCACGTTGACCTTCGAAGGCGCCCAATTTGACCTCAACGTGCTTGAGTTCACGGGCAAGGAAGCCATCAGCCAACCTTTCCGCTTCGACCTGGAACTGGTCGGCGAGCGACCGGACCTGGACCTTGAAAGCCTGCTGCACCGTCAGGCGTTTCTGAGTTTCGATGGGCAAGAGTCCGGCATCCACGGTCAGGTCTATCGCGTCGGGCAAGGGGACTCGGGCAAGCGGCTGACCCGCTATCACGTCAGCCTCGTCCCGCGCCTGGCCTACCTCGGGCACCGCATCAACCAGCGGATCTTCCAGCGGCAAAGCGTGCCGCAGATCGTGGCGCAGGTGCTCAAGGATCACGGAATCCTGCGCGATGCCTTCGAATTCCGCCTGGGCAGCGATTACCCGCCCCGGGAATACTGCGTGCAGTACGCCGAAAGCGATCTGACGTTCATTCAACGGCTGTGCGGCGAAGTCGGCATTCATTTCCACTTTCGGCACAGCCCCGAGGGGCATCTGCTGGTGTTCGGCGATGACCAGACCGTGTTTCCCCGCCTGGCCGGGCCGACGCCCTACCGGCCGGGCAGCGGCATGGCCGCCGCGGCGCCGGCGGTGAAGCGCCTGAGGGTCCGTGTCGAGACCCGCACCAGCGTGGTCAGCCGCCGCGACTACGACTTCGAAAAACCGCAGCTGTCCCTGGAGGCCCGGGTCGACGGCGAGCAGCGGCCGGTGCTGGAGGACTACCGCTTCCCAGGCCGGTTCACCGAGCGCGAGGCCGGTAAGCAACTGGCCCGGCGAACCCTTGAGCGGCATATGGCCGACCATTGCCTGGCGGAGGGGCACAGCGACGAATCCGCACTGCTCAGCGGACATTTCCTGCAACTGACCGAGCATCCGCGCCAGGACTGGAATGACCTGTGGCTGCTGACCGCCGTCGAGCACCATGGCCGGCAGCCGCAGGTGCTGGAGGAGTCGGTCACCAGCGACGGGAAAGGGTTCCAGGGCTACCGCAATACTTTTCTCGCCACGCCGTGGGACGTTTTCTTTCGCCCGTCGGCGGTTCCGGAAAAGCCGCGGATGTCCGGCTACCAGCAGGCGGTCGTCACCGGGCCGAAGGACAGCGAAATCCACTGCGACGAATACGGTCGGGTCAAGGTGCAACTGGCGTGGGACCGGGACGGCGAACTCAACGAGCATTCCAGTTGCTGGCTACGGGTCGCCACCGGTTGGGCCCATGACCGCTACGGCAGCGTGCTGATCCCTCGGGTCGGCATGGAGGTGCTGGTGGGTTTCGTCGATGCGGACGCGGACAAGCCGCTGGTCATGGGTTGCCTGCCGAACGCCGCCACGCCGGTGCCGCTGGATCTGCCGGCGGACAAGACCCGCAGCGTGTTCCGCAGCCAGAGCAGCCCCGGTGGCGGCGGCTACAACGAGCTGCGCATCGAGGACCGCAAGGGCGCCGAGGAAATCTACCTGCGGGCCCAGCGCAACTGGACGCAGCATGTGCTGCACGACCAGCAGGTGCAGGTGGACAACCAGCGCAGCGTCGTCGTCACCGGCCTGGCGAGGCACGAATTGAAGGCCGACGAACAGCGCGTCACCCACGGCCGGCGTCAGGCCGAAGTGAAGCAGGACGACCACCTCACGGTGGCCGGCGACCGGCATGTCCGGGTGAACAGCCAGGCGCTGAGCGCGAGTGCGCAGTTCCATGTCAGCGCCGGTCAGCAGGTGGTGATCGACGGCGGCGCGAGCGCGACGATCCAGGCGGGCGGGCAGTGGATCAACATCGGCCCCGGCGGGATCTTCAGCAGCGTGCCGATCCAGGTCGGCGGCGCGCCGATGGCGGCGATGGCGGCGGCCCCGGCGGTGGTGGGGCAGGCTGCCGGGCTGGCGGCAGCGCCGGCGGCGATCCTGACTGCCGCGCAAATCATGAGCCTGAAAAGCGATGCGCCGTTCTGCGAAGAGTGCGAGCGGTGCAAGGAGGGAGTCTGTGAGACCTGATCAATGGCTGGCGGCTGAGCCGCTGAAGCCTTCGGAACAATTGTTTGCGGTATTGAGCGGCGCCAGCGCGGGAGAGCCGCTCAAGGCTTGGCCCTCGCAGGCGCCGACGCCGGTCTGGGCGAAAACAGCGTTTTCCGAGTGGGAAGCGGTAATGCCGTACGTGGGAATCGTTGCCGCTGACAGTGAGTTCCTGGAATGGGCGGCGAGCACCGGGTCTGACGATTGGGGGTGGCTGGGGGTGTCCTCGGCAAGTCTTGAAGAAGTGGCCGCGCATCTTCGTAGCCTGACGCAAGTGCTGATGCCGGACGGGCGCCCGGCGTTCTTCCGGTTTTGGGACGGGCGCTTCCTGCTGCCGATCCTGACGTCGTCCGAGGTCGATGCGGGGGAGCTGCTGGCGGTCTTCGGGCGTGCCCTGATCAATGGCCGGGCGGTGGCGGTCGGCGGCCGGGGGCAAGCCTCGGATCGGGCCTTTCCTTGGTGGCGGGTGCCGCAAGGGCTGCTGGCGCGGTTCGGCGGCGATGTCCGGATGCGCAATGCTTTGCAGTGGCTGAGCGAGGCGCATCCGACGCTGGCGCAGGCATTTCCGGCCGATGTCCTGCGCCGCAAGGTCGAAAGGTTCTATCAGGTTTCGCTGTCGCAAGAGGCGTCGGAAGCGGCGTTGCTGGATTACCTGCTGCAGGAAACGCAGTGAGGTTGGCGGGTGAGGGGTCGCTTCGCGGCCCGTTCGGCTGCGGCCCCTGACTTGCCGCCCGGTAAAAGGTAAACTTTGCGGCCCTCGCAGGAGCCACCATGAATTATCGTCACGCCTTCCATGCCGGCAATCACGCCGATGTGTTCAAACACCTGACCTTGACCCGCCTCATCGCCCTGATGTCGCGCAAGGAGCAGCCGTTTGCCTATCTCGACAGCCACGCCGGCATCGGCCTGTATGACTTGCAGGGCGATCAGGCCAACCGCACCGGCGAGTACCTGGAAGGCATCGCGCGGTTGTGGGATCAGCCTGACCTGCCGGCGCTGACCGCCGACTACATGCAGGTGCTGCACGAGATGAACCCGGACGGCCAGCTGCGCTACTACCCCGGCTCGCCGGAGCTGGCGCGGCGCCTGACCCGGCCGCAGGACCGGGTGCTGCTCAACGAGAAGCACCCGGAAGACGGCGTGCTGCTCAAGGACAACATGAAGGGCGACCGTCGGGTGGCGGTGCACCTGGGCGAAGGCTGGCACGTGGCGCGGGCGCTGCTGCCGGTGGCCGAGAAGCGGGCGGTGATGCTGATCGATCCGCCGTTCGAGAAGCTCGATGAGATGCAGCGTTGCGCCGCTTCCCTGAAAGAGGCGATCTCGCGGATGCGTCAGACCGTGGCGGCGATCTGGTATCCGGTGAAGGATCAGCGAGCGCTGCGCCGTTTCTACCAGGACCTGGCCGGCACCGGCGCACCGAAGCTGCTGCGGGTCGAGCTGCTGGTGCATCCGCTGGACACGCCCAACAGCCTGAACGGTTCGGGACTGGCGATCGCCAATCCGCCGTGGGGGCTGGAAGAGGAATTGCGCGAGCTGCTGCCGTGGTTGTCCAAGAAGCTTGGGCAGACCCAGGGCGGGTGGCAGATGGATTGGTTGATCGCCGAGAGCTGATCAACATTTAACCACCTGTGGCGAGGGAGCTTGCTCCCGCTGGGGTGCGAAGCGCCCCTGATACCGGTCGATGCGTCCTTTCAGAAAGCACTCATCGCCGGGATTGCGACTGCTGCGCAGTCGAGCGGGAGCAAGCTCCCTCGCCACGGTTTCAGGCTTAGTTGCCCGCCAGGCTCGGTGGCATGCACACGCCGGTGCCGCCGATCCCGCAGTAGCCTTCCGGGTTCTTCGCCAGGTACTGCTGGTGATAGGCCTCGGCGAAGTACACGGTCGGGGCCTGTTCGATCTCGGTGCTGATCTCGCCCAGGCCGGCCTTGTTCAGTTCGGCCTGGTACACGGCCTTGCTCTTGTTCGCCGCGTCCAGCTGCTCCGGGGTGGTGGCGTAGATCACCGAGCGGTACTGGGTGCCGATGTCGTTGCCCTGGCGCATGCCCTGGGTCGGGTTGTGCAGTTCCCAGAACATGTTCAGCAGTTCCTGGTAGCTGACTTTTGCCTTGTCGAACACCACCAGCACCACTTCGGCGTGAGCGGTCAGGCCCGAGCAGACTTCTTCGTAGGTCGGGTTCGGCGTGAAGCCGCCGGCGTAGCCGACCACGGTGCTGACCACGCCCTCGCGCTGCCAGAAGCGGCGCTCGGCGCCCCAGAAGCAGCCCAGGCCGAAGATGGCGAACTCGACATCGTCGAAGAACGGGCCGAGCAGCGGGGTGTCTTTGAAGACGAAATGGGTTTCAGGCAGGGCCATCGGGGTTTCGCGGCCCGGCAGGGCTTGGTCTTGAGTCGGTAGCACGTTTTTGTTCACCAGAATTTCCGAGCGCAGAACCATGATCGTTCCTCTCAGTCAGGATGGGATGTTCAATCAGCAGACCGCCAGTGTGCCCAATGATGCCGAGTTAATCACTAGCCAAACGATGTGGGATTGGCGCATCCGGACCGGGGCAGGGATTACAGGGACAGCGGGCCGCGCGGGTAGCGCTTGAGCGTGCCGATCAGCTCGGCGCCGGGGATCGGCCGGTCGAACAGGTAGCCCTGGCCGACGTCGCAGCGGTGGCGGCGCAGGAACGCGAGCTGCTCGGCGGTCTCGATGCCTTCGGCCACCACTTTCAGCTTCAGGTTGTGGGCCATGGCGATCACCGCGGAGGTGATTTCCATGTCGTCCTGGTTGTCCGGGATCTCATGGATGAAGCTGCGGTCGATCTTGATGATGTCGATCGGGAATTTCTTCAGGTAGCTGAGCGACGAGTAGCCCGTGCCGAAGTCGTCCATGGCCAGGGTCAGGCCCAGGCGCTTGAGCTGGTCGAGCTGCAGGTGGGTGTCTTCGGTGGCCTCCAGCAGCAGGCCTTCGGTCAGCTCCAGTTCCAGCAGGTTGGCCGGCAGCGCCTCTTCCTTGAGGATGTTGGCGATGGACGCCACCAGGTCCGGGTCGGAGAACTGCTTGGGCGACAGGTTGATCGCCACCTGCAGGTTGCCCAGGCCGGCGGCGGTCAGGGCCTTGCTCATGCGGCAGGCCTGGCGGGCGATCCATTTGCCGATCGGGATGATCAGCCCGGTTTCCTCGGCGACGCTGATGAACTGGTCCGGGCGGATCATGCCGCGTTCCGGGTGGTTCCAGCGCAGCAGCGCTTCCATGCCCAGCAGCCGGCCGCTGCGCAGGCACAGCTTGGGCTGGTAGAACACGTCCAGCTCGTTCTGGGTCAGGGCCCGGCGCAGGTTGTTCTCGACGAACAGTTTGTAGCTGGCCTCGGCGTTCAGCGCCTCGGTGAAGACCTGCACCTGATGCTTGCCGTTGGCCTTGGCCTTGTGCAGCGCCAGGCCCGCGTTGCGCATCAGGGTCTGCGGGTCGCGGCCGTGCAGCGGCGCGCTGGCCAGGCCCACGGAGCCGGTGACGCTGATCAGCTGATTGTCGACGAACATCGGTTTGTCGAGGGTCATCAGCAGTTGGCTGGCGATCTGCTGGCCGGCCTCAAGGTCGGTGTTGTCCAGCAGCACCGCGAATTCGTTGCTGGCGAACCGCGCCAGGCTGCCGCTCGGGCTCAGGCTGTTGCGCAGGCGCCGGGCCAGGCTGATCAGCAGCTTGTCGCCGGTCTGGTGGCCGAGGCTGTCGTTGATCCGCTTGAAGTTGTCGATGTCCACCAGCAGCAGGCTGATCGGGGTATCGCTGTCTCGGGCGAAGCGCTCGTCCAGGTTGCGGATGAACGCGGGGCGGTTGCCCAGGTTGGTCAGGTTGTCGGTGTAGGCCAGGCGCTCGATGCGCTGCTGCGCCAGCTTGGTCTGGGTGATGTCTTCGTAGATGCCGATGTAGTGGGTCAGCTCGCGGTTGTCGCCGTAGACCTTGGAGATCGACAGTTGCCCCCAGTACGGTTCGAGGTTCTTGCGCCGGCTCTTGAACTCGCCCTGCCAACTGTTGCTCTTGGCCAGCGCCGACGGCGCGTCGAACAGCAGTTCGCTGAGGTTTTCCAGGGCCGGCAGTTCCGACAGGCGCTGGCCGTGGACTTCCTCGGTGGTGTACTGGGTGATGGCGGTGAAGCTGGGGTTGACGTACTCGACCACGCCTTCGCAGTTGACCAGCAAGAAGGCGTTGGCGCTCTGCTCGACCGCCCGCTGGAACAGGTGCAGGGCGCTGGTGGCGGTGCGCCGGTTGTGGTTGTTGATGACCTGGGCGAACTGGTCGGCCAGTTCGCCGGCAAAGGCGATCTCGTCGGATTGCCAGGCGCGGGTCACGCCGGTCTGCTCCAGGCAGAGCACGCCGACCACCTGGCCGTCGACCCGGATGCTGGCGTCGAGCATCGCATTGACGTCGCGCGGGCGCAGGGCTTCGGCCATGTCGCGGGTGCGCGGGTCGTGCATCGCATTGTGGGCGTCGATGGCGCGGCTGCTGTGCAGCGCTTCCATGTAGTCGGGGAAACCGCTGACGTCGATCACGTCCGGCAGCAGGTATTCCTGGCTGGCGCGGTGGTAGGCCGAGATCGGCACTAAATGCTGGCCTTCGAGGTTCCACAGGCTGGCGCAGTCGATCTCATAGATGTCGCAGGCGCAGCGGGTGATCAGTTCGGCGGCTTCCTGCAGCGAGTTGTGGCTGCTGTAGCGCTGGCGGGCCAGCAGCAGGATCAGGTCCTGCTGGGCGCGCACCCGTTCCAGGTGCTGCAGTTGTTCCTGCTGGGCGCGCTGGTTGAGCTCCAGGGCGATCTGCAGGCGCGAATTCTGGGTTTCCAGGTCGACGGAAGGCAGCGCCGGCACGTCGTCGAACACATCGTCGACCACCAGCAGGTAGCCGCGCAGGAGATGGCGGTTGTGCTGTTTGTAGGCCTCGCCCAGTTCCAGCACGCTCAGCACGCCGGCGGCGGTGTGCAGGGTGTAGCGCACCAGGTAATGGGGGCTTGCGCTCAGTTGCTGCTGGATCGTGTCGTGCAGCTGATAGCGCGCTTCCGGCTCCATCAGGCTGGCATAGGGCGAGCCGACCAGGGCGCAGAGCTCGACGGCCGGCTGGCCGAACTGGCGTTCGCAGTTGGGGTCGAGGAACAGCATCGCCCAGCTCGCTTCATTCAGGCGCTCGAAACGCAGCATGCCGAGCCGCGAGGGCACAGGCAACTGCGTCACTACCTCGGCCACCATACGGCTGGCGGCATCGGGTTGGCTCTTCATGAAGGGAACTCGCTTGGAAATATGCTGAACGCGCCGGGCTCTCGCCCTCTTTACTGTTGCCTGCGGCAAGGTTGCATCATTGCGGCACCGACTGACAAGAGAGATGAAGGCCAAGTGCTATAAGAATGTGTCGGCTGACCGGCGCATTTCTCCAGCCAGCCCCGAAAACTAATCCGGACGTGACGCAAGACTGCCGTTCCAGAGCCTTTGCGGCGCAGGAGCGGCGATCCTGCCGATTCAGCGCAGCGGTATTTCGACCGATTGCAGGAGGTTGCCGTCGCGGTCGTGATAGTCGACCCGGATGTGCTCGGCCCCGACCACCAGGTGGGCGAAGTTGTCCTGGCTGATCACTCGGCTGGTCAGTTCGTGCCGGTAATCGCCCGTCGCGGTGCGGGCCAGCGGCTGGTCGAGGATGAAGGTCGACGCTTTGGCATAGGGCAGCAGCTTGCTGTTGTGCAGCGGCGAGGAGACCACGGTGTGCACTTCGAAGTCCGGATCCTCGCTGTGGCTCAGGCGAGCGGTCAGCGAGCCGTGCACATCTCCGCTGATGAACACGACATTGTCGATCCTGTGCCGGCGAATGGTTTCCAGCAGGCGCAGGCGCTGTTCCGGAAAGCCCCGCCAGGCATCGTCGGCGTTGAGCCTGCGGTCGGGATAGAACATCACGCCGGTGACGACGAACTTCACCCGCGCCGGACTGTTGACCAGCCACTCGGTCAGGGCCTGCTCCTGTTCCCGGTCGAGAATGCGTCGGTCGTCGGCGGCCAGGTTGCGCCGGGTGCGGCTGTCGGTCACGAACCATTCAACGTCGCCGTCACCGAACCGATACCAGTAGTGCTCAAGCTTCAGGCGGTTGACTTTGTCTTCGGCGGTCAGTTCATGTGCCGGGCTGTGGCTGACTTGATAAAGTTCATAGGCGGCCATGGCGTTGCGATATAACTCATGATCATTCTTTCCGGCGTTGGCGGGCCAGTTGTCTTCGATTTCATGATCATCAAGGATCATGTAAGTGGAAGTTCCAGACATCAGTTGCCGTATGTTGGGTTGAGAAAACGCCGCGTGGTATTTCTCAAGGATCTCTTTGTATTCACGATCCGGCGCAATGAAGTTCAGATCATCGACATAGACTTGATCCCCGGTCATCACGATGGCGTCGACGGGCGGTTGCGCGTTGTCGACCAACCGGTTGACCGATGCAAAGATCCGGTCGCTCAGGCTCGGAAACGAGGCGATGCCGGCGGTCATCCGCAAGTAGCGGCAGGAACCCACGATGTAGGCCCGGGGCCGGGATTGCGTGCGGCAGCGGGTGCGCAGGCGATAGGTCTCGCGGGGCCATTGCAGCGGCAGTTCCGCGACGCTCTCCACGGTGTGCACCGGGCTCATCGGGCTGAACCAGCCGGCCTGGTATTCATGTTCGGTGTCGTCGCTCAAGTTGTTGAGCGACACAACGCCGGTCATGTCATTAATGACATCAAGTTTAACGAAAATACCGGTTGACCACTGTTTCTCTCCCTGTTTGCGATGGCGGACGCCTGCAAATACAGGGGCATTGCCATTGAGTTCTCCGCGAATAAATATCCGGGCGTGATTAGTTGTCACGTGGCCAAGGATCGGGCCGACAGTCGGTTTTAACATGTTCGAATCCATTCGAATTAAGTTGCAATAAGAAGATAAAGTCGCCGGTATTCTTCAATGAACTTCGGCGCGCCAAGGTTAGTTGTCTCGTCCGGAAAAATATCGACGGGAAGTAGACTCAGGTTGTGGCGTATGTCAGCGCGACGTGTGGGAAAAGGCGCTGCAAAGGGGCTCAGAGCAAAAAAAAGCCCCGCCGAAGCGGGGTTGAGGTACGGGCGTGTGGCACCCGAAATCGTGCGGCGTTCGGCCCTCCGTGGCGGGAGGGCCGAGCGGTTTACAGCAGGATGGTGCGGATGTCCGCCAGCAGGCTGCCCAGACGTTGGGTGAAGCGTGCGGCGGCGGCGCCGTTGATCACACGGTGATCGTAGGACAGCGACAGCGGCAGCATCAGCTTCGGCTGGAAGGCCTTGCCGTCCCAGACCGGCTGGATGGTCGCCTTGGAGACACCGAGGATCGCCACTTCCGGCGCGTTGACGATCGGCGTGAAGCCGGTGCCGCCAATGTGGCCGAGGCTGGAAATGGTGAAGCAGGCGC